>NZ_MDAW01000110.1:0-203659 GCF_002875385.1 Vibrio sp. 10N.222.52.B12
CCCGGAAAGCCGCGATGAACCTTTTCTTTGGGCTTCAATATAGCCTCAACAAACTGAACTCGCGCTTATTTACCGCGAACCTTTTCAACAACCGTCCAAGCAGCAACCACAATCAAGCCAGCGATTACCCCAATCACACCGTTAAGCAGTGTCGGTACGATCGCCGTTGCAATCGTGTGACCACGGAAGTCCATAATGATAGGTTCAATCAGATGATGAATTGCAGGGACGTTATGAACAACAATACCGCCCCCAACCAAGAACATTGCTGCAGTACCAACAATCGCAAGCATCTTCATCAATTTCGGTGCGAACGCCACTAGCGCACCACCGAGTTTGGCTTTCAGACCTTCGCCATTGGATTTACGTTCTAGGTAGAAACCCAAATCATCAAGCTTAACAATGCCAGCCACTAAACCGTAGACACCAATGGTCATCAAGATCGCAATCAGGCTTACTACCAAAATCTGCGTCACGATACTTGTTCCTGTGACGGTACCTAACGCAATCACGATGATTTCAGCAGACAAAATAAAGTCAGTACGGATCGCGCCCGCCACTTTTCTCTTCTCATACTCTTCCACGGATTCACCCGTATCAGAGGACTCTTCCGCGTGATCTTCATGCTGATGAGCGTGAGGGAACAGTTTCTCTAAGATCTTCTCTGCGCCTTCAAAACAGAGAAACAAACCACCAATCAAGAGTAACGGCATGATCAACCAAGGAATAAACGCACTAATAAGCAACGCCGCAGGAACCAGTATTAGCTTGTTTTTAAATGAACCTTTCGCGACCGCCCATACCACTGGAATTTCTCGTTCGGCAGCAACACCCGATACTTGCTGCGCGTTTAGCGCCAAATCGTCGCCCAATACACCAGCGGTCTTTTTCGCCGCGACCTTTGACATCAATGCGACATCATCCAATACAGCTGCAATGTCATCCAACAGTGTCAGTAAACTTGCTCCAGCCATTTATTTATCTCTTTTATGGAATTGAATAAGTAACAAAATGTAACACCATTAAATCACTCAGCAAAGTTATGATTCTGCAAAGAATAAGGTCACAAATTGTGTTTTGTGTTGATGTGGCTTTGAGACAGGACTAGTCTTGTCTTACCTTTCAAGCACACAAAAGAAAAGTATAGATGAAAAGCGGATACACTTACCCAATCGGTACCCCAGGTCAGCCATGGGGCGAAGCAGAACGCAAAGCTTGGTGTGAGCAACGTGACGTAAAACGTAGCTACCAAGAAGAAGTCGTGACAAAAATTGATGCCCTTCGCGAGCGTTTTGATGTTGAGCAATACGGCGCACTTTCTTACGACGAGGCACGCTTCCCTCTATTTTGTATCAAGACTCGTAACTGGGATGCAGCAAAACCTGTTGTTTTAGTCACCGGCGGCGTGCACGGCTACGAAACAAGTGGCGTTCATGGCGCACTGAAGTTTGTTGATACACAAGCAGAACGTTATGCAGAACACTTCAACATTGTCGTTGCGCCATGTGTTAGCCCTTGGGGTTACGAAGTGATTAACCGCTGGAACCCAAATGCGATCGATCCAAACCGCTCTTTCTATGCAGATAGCCCTGCGGAAGAGTCAGCAAACTTGATTAAGCTTGTTGCAACCTTGGGTGATGTTCTAATGCACATCGACCTGCACGAGACCACCGATTCTGATGAAACTGAATTCCGCCCTGCACTTGCGGCGCGTGATGGCCTTGAATACATCGAAGGCATGATCCCAGACGGCTTCTACACAGTCGGTGATACAGAAAACCCGCAACCTGAGTTCCAAAAAGCAGTCATCGAGTCAGTAGCGAAAGTAACGCACATTGCACCTGCTGACGATAAAGGCGAAATCATTGGCTCGCCAGTGGTGCAATTTGGCGTCATTAATTACCCAATGGTGAAACTGGGTTTGTGTGGCGGCGTAACCAACTGCACTTACGGCACCACAACCGAAGTTTATCCAGATAGCCCGAAAGTGACTGATGAGGAGTGTAACGATGCTCAAGTTGCAGCAGTTGTAGGCGGTTTAGACTACGTGCTCGCTCAGCTATAACAAGCGGTTCTTATATTGCTCCGGTGTAATGCCGGAGTATTTCTTGAACATGGCAATAAATGGACTGGCTTGGTTATAGCCCAACGTCAACGCCACCTCTTTTACCGTTTGCCCTTTTCTTAATAGCTCCATTGAGTGCAGATAACGAACTCGCAATCGCCATTCAGTAAAACTCATCCCTAACTCACTTTGGCAATGACGAGCTAGCGTTCGTTCAGTGGTATGCACCTTTTCCGCCCACTCCCCCAAACTAATTTCATCCGTTGGCGCTTCTTCAACGGCTTTAAGAATGGGTTCCAGATATTTGTTATCTGTGGTTGGCAAGAAGTGATGCTCAACCTCTTGCTTCGCTAACTGATCAAGCAGTACCTGTACGATGCGTTTGTCTTCTTCACTCTTTGCCACGTTAATGTCGCGCTGACGAAAGTCTTCCACAATTGCAGACACTATTGGCGTTACCTTGATCAGACTGGTTTTAGACGGGAAGTGCTGCGTTAGCTCTGGTGCGATATTTAAAGAGCAGTATTCCAATGGCTTACGGTTATAGCTGGTATGACGAATTCCAGCCGGCACCCAAATAGCCAGATGTGGTGGTGCTAAAAAGCGTGTGTCTTCTGCATCCATTTCTAGAATGCCGCCACTTATCAACTGCACTTGTCCCCAAGGGTGACTATGAATCCGAGTTTCAGTGTTCGACAGAAAGGCTTCAAAATTCATAAACACATCTGATGGTGCTTGCTCAATTGATAATGAAGGATGAAGATTCCTCGTGCTCTTTTTCAAAATTGTCTTCCTATCGCTTACGATGTCTTTCCAGAGATACTTTTCATTATAAAGACCTGTCAGACTAGCGCCATTAATTATTCTGCGATGAGGTTCTCATGGTTTATTTGCTTCCGTTTTTTACTGTCATGATTTGGGGTGGGAATTCCATCGTAAATAAAATGGCAGCAAGTGCCATCGAACCGAGTGCAATGAGTTTCTATCGTTGGTTTGTCGCTATGGTGCTTCTGACGCCATTTTGCCTACCTGCCGTAATCCGCCAACGTCATGTCATTCGTCCTTACCTGCCAAAACTCGCTTGCCTTGCTCTGCTCGGAATGGTGTTAAACCAATCGTTAGGCTACTACGCAGGCTTGACTACCACGGCTTCCAATATGGCGCTAATCACATCTTTGGTGCCACTTATAAGCGTATTTTTGAGCGTACCTTTACTTGGTAAATCTATCTCGATGTTGAGCGTCGCAGGTGGTGTCATTTCTCTAGCTGGCTTAGCGTTTATGCTCGGACATGGTGATATTACCTACTTCCTACATCAAAATATGACACAAGGTGACAGCTTGATGCTTCTTGCTGCCCTTTGTTACGCGATTTACTGCGTGTTACTTAAGCGTTGGAAAATGCCATTCAACAGTATGACTCTGGTTTACATGCAGGGCTTTTTTACGCTGATAATGCTTACCCCACTTTGGCTTAGCAGCGACCAGTTACTTCCAAGCCAAAGCGCTCTACCCTTAATTGCTTATGCGGGTATTGCTGCCTCTATCTTCGCACCTTTAATGTGGGTGAAAGCCATCGATTTGATTGGCGCGGATTCTAGTGCCATGTTCATGAACCTGATGCCTGTGGTCTCGGTAGCTTTGGCTTCGACTATGCTCGGCGAAGAAGTCCATGTTTACCATATCATTGGTGGCATGCTGGTTATCTCTGGCGTTATCTTGTCGCAGGTTAAGATTCGAAAGAAGGTGCAATCGCCAAGCCCAGATTTACCGCCTGCGACATCGTAATTCGATCCCTCAAGCCACGGTATCTTCCGTGGCTTTTTTGTGCTCCACACCTTTTACTGCTCAGGCTGACAGAAAAGTTAATATTTTGTTGCGTCTCCTATTCCAGAATGAATTCCTTGCTGATACATTGAGTCTAATAACAACGACAACAATAAAGGAATGACAGATGAGCAGTGGTCAAAGAGATATTACCCTTCGTTTTCTTGCTGAACCCGGAGACGTAAACTTCGGTGGTAAAGTGCACGGTGGCGCCGTAATGAAATGGATCGACTTGGCCGCTTACGCGTGCAGCGCGGCTTGGAGTGGCAAGTACTGCATCACAGCGTATGCGGGTGGTATTCGATTTGTCGCGCCGATTCATGTCGGTAACTTAGTCGAAGTCAGTGCCAAAGTTATCTACACAGGACGCAGTTCAATGCACATTGCTATCGATGTACAAGCCTGCGATCCCAAAGAGTTAAAAAACCGCCTTACGACACATTGTATCATTATCATGGTTGCAGTTGATGAAGACGGAAAACCAACCGATGTACCAAAGTGGATTCCTGAGTCGGATGAAGACAAAGCACTAGAACAATCAGCCATTCGCTTGATGAACATGCGTAAGCAAATTGGCGAAGAGATGGAAGCGCACGTTAAGTATCTCAAATAACTCACGTCGCTCAACAAAAGTAAGCGTTTGCCCCCTTGCTGTGTGAAGCAATGTCATGGTTGTGTCATTCGCTTCACACAAGCGTCAAATTGTCATAAATCTTTCACTTTGATTTGCTTAAATCCAAGCACAATTTTGCTATTGGATAGAGTTTGGATCTTGAGATTGAAAGAGACCACATTAAGCGAAGACACACTCACTAATTTGAAAGCCGTTGAATACCAGTGGGTAAGAACGATGTATGTCGAAGGATATAACGAAACGGAGATTAATCATTACATTCAAGCTTGCTTTGGTGGTGATTCTACTTTTGCTGATTTATTTCGTCGCGTTGCGCTGCAACAAGAGAGCTTATATACCTTGCTTCAGTACGTAGGTTGCGCTCCTTCAAGCCGAGAGTTTTAATCTCTCCCAACTCCCTGATCGCCCTTTCGAAAATACCCACAGATTATTTATGTGAAGTGATACGCATGGCATTCCGGCTCAACTGTGTAATCCATTGCAAAGCCGCTAATCTCTACCTGCATTAAGAAAATAAACCTCGTGAACGACGGGCATAAAAAAACCTGAGTCAAGACTCAGGTTATGGTTACAAGAAACTGTTAGTGATTAAAGCGTAAGGAACTAAGCTAACAGCCAGCTATGCGTAACGCCAATTAAAGCGAGATATTACTGATCGGCGGCCAAACCAAAAGCGTAATATCGATTGCTAAATATAAGGGCGACCTAATGGTCGCCCTTTTCTAGTTATTCTTTTGTATCTTAGTGACCAACCAAGATTAACCTTTCACACCACCAGCCGTTAGACCACCAACAAGCCAGCGTTGCGCCAGTAAGAATACCGCAGTGATTGGTACAGCTGAAAGCACTGCTGCTGCTGCAAAGTCGCCCCATAAGTAGTTCTGAGGGTACAAGTACTGCTGCATACCAACCGCAAGAGTGTACGAGTTTACATCAGATAGCAGTAGTGATGCTACCGGAACTTCGCCTATCACCATGATAAATGACAAGATAAACACTACCGCAAGAATTGGCACTGAAAGTGGAAGTAGTACCAGACGGAATGCCTGCCAAGGCGTTGCACCATCGAGCGCTGCAGCTTCTTCTAATGAAGAATCGATGCTTTCAAAGTAGCCTTTGATTGTCCATACGTGAAGAGCGATACCGCCTAAGTAAGCGAAGATCAAACCACCATGCGTGTTCAAGCCTAGGAACGGGATGTACTGACCTAGTTTGTCAAACAATGCGTATAGTGCAACCAATGCCAATACTGCAGGGAACATTTGGAAGATCATCATCGCTTTCAGGATAGTGTTCTTACCTTTGAACTTCATACGAGCAAACGCGTACGCTGAAGTGGTCGACAGAGCCACAATCAAGATAGCTGAAATACCACCAACTTTTACTGAGTTCCACAGCCAAGTCATGACTGGGAATGGAGGCGGTGTAACCGACCCATCTGCGTTTGTAACTGATATGCCTAGCGCTAATTTCCAGTGGTCTAGCGTCGGGTTGTCTGGGATAAGGCTACCCGTTGCAAAGTTACCTTCACGGAATGAGATCGCGATGATCATCAGTAGAGGGAAGATAATCAGCGCTAAGAACGCCCACATTGCGATATGCGTAGCCCAAACACGATATTTTAATGACTTGCCTTGTACCATTGCCATTGTTCTGTCTCCTTAATCCTGAGCTACTTTAGTAACACGTAGGTTCAATAGTGCTAGCGCGCCAACCAATAGGAAGATAAGCGTTGCAACCGCACTTGCTAGACCGAAGTCTTGACCGCCAGCGCCTTCAAATGCAATGCGGTACGTGTAGCTTACAAGTAAGTCCGTGTAACCTGCTGGCTCTGATGTGCCAATCATGTTAGGACCACCACCCGTCAATAGCTGGATAAGTACAAAGTTGTTGAAGTTAAACGCGAAGCTAGCGATCAGCAATGGCGTTAGTGGCTTAAGCATCATCGGTAGCGTGATGCGAGTAAAGTTGGTGATGAAGTTTGCGCCATCAATAGCTGATGCTTCATAAAGGTCTTCAGGAATGGCTTTTAGTAGACCCATGCAAAGAATCATCATGTAAGGGAAACCTAACCATGTGTTAACCACTAGGATCATGGTTTTCGCCATGAATGGGTCAGAGAACCACGCAGGGCTAATACCAAACAACCCTTCTAACAACATGTTGATCTCACCAAAGCTCTGGTTGAAGAGACCTTTAAAGATCAAGATAGAGATAAACGCTGGTACCGCATACGGAAGAATAAGCAGTAATCGGTATGCAGAGCGGCCTTTCAAGGCTTCCCACTGAACGACACTTGCAAGTACTAGACCGATAACCAGTGTACAAACAACGGTCAACGCAGAGAAAACAATCGTCCAGATAAAGATGCTGATGAACGGCTCTTTGATACCATCATCTTTCCAAACGCGTTCAAAGTTGTGCGTACCGATGTTTACCACGAAACCTGGAGAAACCGTATTACCAACAAACTGACCATTTTCATCTACTGGTTGGTAGTAACCCACATCCATATTTGGACGTAGTGTCTCTTGAGTACGATTGTTGTATAGCGTCTCACCATCGTCTTGCAGCGTGTAAAGCGGAACAACAGCCGCAAACTTACGAAGACCGCTCATACGGATGTCATCGCCGTTTGGCAGGTGTAAATCAACTCCACTCAAAGCACTGCGGTTTTTAACGATCGTTTTAATCGGTTCTTTATCGCCCGTCGCTTCTGTGATTGGCGCTAAATCTAGGTCTGTCGCAGAGAAGCCTTTCAATTCAAAGGTTGGTGTT
This sequence comes from Vibrio sp. 10N.222.52.B12, assembly GCF_002875385.1. NCBI lineage: Bacteria > Pseudomonadati > Pseudomonadota > Gammaproteobacteria > Vibrionales > Vibrionaceae > Vibrio > Vibrio sp. 10N.222.52.B12. The sequence continues at coordinate 7,304 of NZ_MDAW01000110.1, forward strand.
GCTAAAAGCGCCTCACCTTTCTTCACTACAATTTGATGACCCTGCTCAGTTTTGTACAGAGTGAACGGGTAGCTATCACCACTTTGGTACGTTCTGTCCATTAAAACGGTCTGCGCACGGTCAAAAGAGAGTTGGTTTTTTGCGCTGTAGTTAGTGAATGCTAGACCTATGGTATAAGCCAAAGGGAAAAGGATGAATAAGATCATCCCCGCAATACCTGGGTAGATATAACGATGAGCGTAGGTCTTTTTACTACCAAAAATAAATAGCGCTAAACCGGTAAGAATGAGCGTAAGGAGTGCAAACGCAATCTCACCACGAGAATACATAAGGATTGTTGCGTAGCCATTGATAATGCCGACTGTGCCTAATAGTGCCCACTTGATAAACACTTTTTTGCTGCTCGGAAGGCTGGCTTCTGGTGCTGTCATAGCATTTGTACCTTGAACTGACTGCATAGGGAACCTGCTAGCGAATATAGGATAAAAGTAGAAAAGTAAGGAGAGGTTGCCCCCTCCTTAAAAAGGGTATTACCGAATTATTTAGTCATTTGTTTTTCTGCATCTGCTAGAGCAGCATCTACAGTTTGACGACCGTCAACAACGTTGATGATAGCGTTCTTAGCAGCCCCCCAGAATGCGTTCATTTGTGGGATGTTTGGCATGATTTCGCCGTTCATCGCATTGTCCATTGTTGCAGCGATACGAGTATCTGAATCTAGCTCTTTTTGGAATGAGTTTAGAGCAACCGCGCCAAGTGGCTTATCGTTGTTAACCATACGTAGACCGTCGTTAGTTAGTAGGTAGTTCTCGATGAACTCTACTGCTAGGTCTTTGTTAGGTGATGCAGTGCTGATACCAGCAGTTAAAACACCAACGAATGGCTTAGAAGATTGACCTTGGAATTTAGGTAGTGTTGTTACGCCGTAGTTCACACCAGACTTCTCGATGTTGCCCCATGACCATGGGCCATTGATAGTCATTGCTGCAGTGCCTTGGTTGAACGCAGACTCAGATACTGAGTAATCCATATCCGCAGAGATAACGCCTTTGTCTACAAGACCTTTCACGAAGTTCATTGCGTCTTTCACGCCTTCGTTCGCAATACCAGCATCTTTAACATCGTAGCCAGTTGAAGTGTACTTGAATGCGTAACCGCCATCAGCCGCCATTAGTGGCCATGTGAAGTACGGTTCTTTTAGGTTCCACATGATTGCAGACTTGCCATCTTTCTTAAGTTTCGCATCTAATGCTGCAACCTCTTCCCATGTTTTAGGTGGGTTTGGAACAAGATCTTTGTTGTAGATAAGAGATAGAGACTCAACCGCTACAGGGTAGCCGATCAGTTTGCCGTCGTAACGAACTGCATCCCATGCGAAATCAACGATGCCTTCTTGAACCTCTTGAGAAGGTTTGATTTCAGCAAGTAGACCAGCTTCTGCATAACCACCGAAACGGTCGTGAGCCCAGAATACGATATCAGGACCATCACCTGTCGCTGCAGTTTGAGGAAACTTGTCTTGTAGGCCGTCTGGGTGAGCCACTGTTACTTTGATACCAGTGTCTTCTTCAAACTTCTTACCAACCTCTGCAAGGCCGTTGTAGCCTTTATCACCGTTGATCCAGATAGTAAGTTGTCCTTCTTCGATGGCAGCGTTTGCACCGAAAGAGCCCAGAGCAACAAGAGTACCTAGTGCTGCAGCGCTTAATTTTTTCATGTTCGTATCCTTTTTATATTTTTGATGTAGGGCTAGTCCATTGAGGTTCAGCCGTATTTCGACATATATCATCTGAAATAATCCTATATGTCTCATCCTCCTAATCCCTACGCCCTTGCAATTATGACGTATTTTCGTGATCTGAATCGCCAAGGGTTAGAGACTCAAATCACAAAATGAATACTTCCTGTGATCAGTTTCAACTTTAGGTCACGCAATAATGTGATTTCCGCCCAACCCTCCCTCTACTCCTCCTTTTGGCCTCCTCCCCGCCTACTCCCCCTACAATTATTTCCACTAGGAGGATGTAGCAATGAGCACAATCTTAGAAACTGCAGTCATCCAAGAGTGGATGGTAAGAACCCTTTCCCAGCAGTACCTACCCTATAGGTTAAAAGATTTGCTGGTTTTGCATTGCCATACGAGCGGAATTGTCATTATTGGTGTTGTTTGTGGTAATTATTTCACGGGGGAGACAACACGAATAATGTGGGGGAGAGAAACTCGTATTTGGCTATGGTGGGTAACGCTCCTGTTCAGGACATTTTGGAGCGTTACCCTGTTTTTCTTACCAACCCCAATAACTTACCGATTCCTACTGTTACTGCTCGCTAGAAAATTCATATAATGATGAGCGGTGAAAAATAAAAATTGATCGAGGACGAGCTACATGGCGAGTGTCACGTTAAAAAATGTTTGTAAAGCGTATGGCGACGTACTGATTTCTAAAAACGTAGATCTAGAAATCCACGAAGGCGAATTCGTGGTTTTCGTTGGTCCATCAGGTTGTGGTAAATCTACCCTTCTACGTTGTATTGCCGGTCTTGAAGACATTACATCAGGTGATTTGTATATTGGTGACGAGCGCATGAACGACGTAGAACCATCCAAACGTGGTGTTGGTATGGTATTCCAGTCTTACGCTCTTTACCCACACCTAAATCTATACGACAACATGTCGTTTGGTCTTAAGCTGGCAAAAGCGGACAAAGCGGAAATCGATAAGCGTGTTGAGCACGCAGCGGAAATTCTGCAGCTGGGTCACTTGTTGGAGCGTCAACCAAAAGCACTATCTGGTGGTCAACGTCAACGTGTCGCCATCGGCCGTACGCTTGTTTCTCAGCCAAACGTATTCCTTCTTGATGAGCCACTATCAAACCTAGACGCCGCGCTTCGTGTAAACATGCGTGCGCAAATCACTAAGCTACAACGCCAACTAGGCTGTACCATGATCTACGTAACACACGATCAGGTAGAAGCAATGACAATGGCAGATAAAATCGTGGTTCTTGATGGCGGTTACGTTTCTCAGGTTGGTAAACCTCTGGAGCTTTACCACTACCCACAAAACCGCTTTGTCGCTGGCTTCATCGGCTCACCAAAAATGAACTTCATGAGTGTATTCATTGAAGAAGCCGAAGCAGAGCGCGTAAAAGTACAACTTTCTAATGGTGTGTCGTTCTGGATTCCAGTCGACGGCACAACAGTTAACCGCGGTGACCGTATGTCACTAGGTATTCGTCCAGAGCACCTCATTGAAGCAACAGAAGCTGATGCAGCGATTCACGGCGAAGTGATGATTGTTGAAAAACTTGGTAATGAGACTCAAGTTTACTTGAACCTTGAAGGTGCTGACGCAGATGTTATCTACCGCCAGCCAGACACGTTACCAGTTGATACGGGTGACAAGCTTGAAATCGGTATCCCAGCGCATCGATGCCACTTGTTCCACAGTGATGGTCGTGCGTGTCGTCGCCTACATAAAGAAAATGGCGTAGACGTAGAATAAAATCTCTTTCACCTTTGCTTGCTAACAATCCCTCTCATTCGAGAGGGATTTTTTTATTTCAAAACTATCGTATTAATTTCTCACCTTAAAAATTAATCCAATAGACAATGTTCATCGTCAAACATTAGTTACCTTATCTTACTCCCTGATTAGTACTTTTACCCACCAACCCCCAGTAAGTATTACGTTTTTCCTAACCTGTAAATATTAGCCTAAGGTCTAAATTTCATTCTTATTTCCACTTACCCAAACAGTGCAAATTTTTAAACTTGTTTCGGATATATAAGGGCTCTAGCCCAATCTATTACACAAGCCTTAACAATATAAAGCGTTAACGACACGGATATTGAGAACGACACTCAATGGCGGTAGCGTGTCTAAAGGGAAACTTAAGTTATGAAACACAAAGGACTTATTCGTTCGCATGAGGTGGAGTTTGCTTTTCTATACCGCCTGATTGATCTCGTTGTCATTGTGTCATTTATGCTGCTACTCGTAATGAATGACGTTAACACCTCTATTGAGAAAGACTACGTAATCTTATCATTCGTCGGTAGCATCTCATTTCTGATCATGGCTGAAAGCGGCAAGTTATATCGCTCATGGCGTACAAGCTCGTTCAAAGAACAAATCTCTATCACGTGCATATCTTGGCTCGTTACCTGTACCTTCCTCTTTATGGTTTTGTACTTCTCTCAAGTTCATCAACTATTTGATAAAAATCTATTAGTCGTTTGGTTCCTGCTTACACCCATCCTCCTTTTATCTTGGCGAAGCGTGTTTCGCGTCGCTTTAGCCTACATGCGTAAACTAGGCTACAACACCAGAACAGCAATCATCATTGGACAAACCCAACATGGTTTAACTTTGGCGAATGAACTAGAAAACCACTCTGAACATGGTGTGCTGTTCGATGGTTTCTACGACGAACGCTCAAAGGACCGCTTACCTACGTCAGACTACCCAATCAAAGGCAACGTAAGTTTAGCGCTGGAACGAGCGAAACGTGGTGAGGTCGATTACGTCTATATCGCAATGCCAATGCATGCAAACGAGCGTATCGCGCTATTCCTCAATCAGTTTTCTGATACGACAGCTAATACTTATCTCATCCCTGATTTCTTCACTTATAACCTGTTGCACTCACGTTGGGATCAAATCGGCCAAGTACAAACTCTAAGCGTTTTCGATACCCCCTTCGCAGGGATTTCATCTTGGATTAAACGCCTAGAAGATATTGTTCTCTCTAGCATTATATTGCTTCTAATTTCTCCAGTACTGCTCGCCATTTCAGTCGGGATTAAGCTGACTTCAAAAGGCCCAATCATCTTTAAACAGTTCCGTTACGGGTTGGATGGTCGAAAGATTGCAGTTTGGAAGTTCCGTTCAATGACAACGATGGAACAAGGCAACGATGTAAAACAAGCCACTAAAAACGACCCTCGTATTACGCCTTTCGGTGGATTCCTTCGTCGAACTTCTCTCGACGAACTTCCTCAATTTATCAATGTTCTTCAAGGTACGATGTCAATTGTCGGACCTCGTCCACACGCGGTGTCACACAACGAAGAGTATCGCCAGATTGTCGATCGCTACATGCTGAGACATAAGGTAAAGCCTGGTATTACCGGCTGGGCTCAAATTAATGGTTATCGAGGTGAAACAGACACTCTAGATAAAATGGAAAAACGCGTTGAATTCGATTTGGACTACATCCACCACTGGTCAGTATGGATGGATCTCAAAATCATTTTCTTAACCATTTTCAAAGGGTTTACAGGTTCCAATGCGTATTAAATTCATCCCAATAACGAAAGCTCCTGTCATCGCAGCTGTTACCCTCATCTCGGCAGCTGCAGCGGCTGAACCGATGGCCTACAAAACAGACTCCGGCATTGAGCTTATTCCTACCGTTGGTTTGTTTTACGAAGGTAATGACAACATCAACAAAGCCGATAGTGGTGAGAACATAGAATCAGTCAACATATGGGGCGTAGAACCTGCTTTGCTGGCCAAAATAGAGCGTAATCAATACCGAGCAAACCTACTCTATAAGCTGAGTGCTGGGTTTTCTTCTGATGATCAGAATGACTACGATGACCACACCTTTCAGTTTACTAATTTCTTTGAGTTCAATCGTCGCAATCACCTTGTTATCGATTATCAGTTCCGCGCTCAACATGAAGAGAAAGGTGAAGACTTCACCGAAGGCCAAGGTAGCTTGCTTAACAGCCCTGTTGAGTTTCATCGCAACGACTTGAAAACAAACTATGTGTTCGGTTCTAAAGGCTCAAAAGGTAGGTTGGAGTTTGGTATTGGATACAGTGACAAGACATACCAAAACTATCGTGATGGAATGCCTGGCAAGCCTGATGCAAAGACCAAATACAACGACTTACGCGCACCGAGCGCCCACATAGAGTTTTATCTTCGAGCGACACCTAGAACATACTGGTTGATTGGTACTCAACAAGTAAGCACGGATTACCTGTCAGACAACCCCTCAGTGCCATCAAAAGATAGCTACTCCGGCTTCTATTACACCGGAGCTCAGTGGGAAGTCACGGGGAAAACACAAGGTATCGCGCGATTGGGCTATCAGGTGAAGAGCTTCGACAGCGATGAGCGAGAAACCTTTGACGGATTGAGTTGGGACATTGGTTTGGAGTGGCTCCCACAAGAGCAAACCCTGTTTACGGTCAAAACCACCCAAGCGGCAGTTAGCCCTGACCAAGACGGCGATTACAACCTTCAAACACGCTACATATTAGATATAAAACACGACTGGAACAGTTACCTAACAACACGATTGGGGGCTTTGTACCAACAAGATGACTATACCGGTATCACTCGAAATGAAGATCGCTACGCCCTCTCTGCGGGACTCGATTACCACATAAAGCGGTGGGTTTTACTTCAAGCTGACTGGCGATATCAGGACAAGAATTCCAATTGGCAGAATTATAGCTTTGATCAAAACATTTGGGCTCTTAGCGCTCGATTTTCTTTATAACAAGGAACGTTAATGAAACTTTTAACCACTTTGTTGAGTTTCGTACTCACCTTGTTCAGTGCTCCGACGTTTTCGGCTGCTAACGAACAGGATTACCAATTAGATACTGGCGACACGATTTCAGTCCAAGTGTATGGCGAAGAAGACCTCACCATTAAAAATATCCTTATCACGTCAGATGGCTACTTTGATTACCCATACCTTGGGCGTATTAAAGCAATCAACAAAACACCAAAACAACTGAAGTATGAAATCGAGACTGGGTTAAAGGGAGATTACCTCATTAATCCAAAGGTGATGGTCACCATCAACAGTTTCCGATTGTTTTATGTCAACGGTGAAGTGAGAAAACCTGGGGGCTTTGAATATCAACCAGGATTGACCATCGAAAAAGCGATAGCACTCGCAGGTGGGTTAACGGATAGAGCCTCCCGTAAAGGCATCAACCTTACTCAACACAATACGGGTAAAACCGTGGAAAGTGTCAGCATGCAACGTTCTGTTGAACCTGGTGACATTGTATTTATCGATCAGAGCTTCTTCTAAATGACAGGCAATTCAATGAACGGAACTCAAGCAAATCATATCCCTTCGAATCACGTTGAGCTAATTCGGTTCGGGCACCACTTCAGAACCCTGAAAAAGAACTGGTTAAGTATTCTTGCTTTTACCATTATCTTTTCTCTCACCTGCACTTGGTATATCTATTCTAAGAAGTCGGTATACCAAGCAACGGCAACCCTACTCATCCAAGAAGAGCAAAAAAGCGCCCTCTCGATCGAAGAAGTGTATGGGGTTGATACCACAAAGAAAGAGTACTTCCAAACTCAAATCGCGATACTGAAATCCAACCACATCGCCGATAAAGTCATCACTCAACTCAACCTAACTAAGCACCCAGAATTCACCAGTGCTAGCGGTATCAAGCAGAAAATTGATGAAATAAAAGCGATTCCTTTTGTACAGGATTTACTGCACGTCGCACCAAACCCCAAGGAAACATCCCAACACAGCAAACCGTACTATCAAGCGCTACAAACTTTTAAAAGAAAGCTTGAGATTGAGCCCGTTCGCAATACCCAATTGGTGAAGATTCGTTTTCGCTCCACCGACCCTCAACTTGCAACCACCGTTGCAAACGCTGTCGGTCAGGCTTACATCGATGCAAATTTCGAAGCTAAACTGGTTGTCACGCAAAATGCGGCAACATGGTTAACCAATAACTCGCAGAAGTTAGAAGAACGCCTTAGAACCTCAGAGCAGGCTCTGCAAGAATTCTTGATGCAAGAAGGGCTAATCGACATTAATGGCATCGATGACATCTATGCTAACGAACTGGAAGAACTCAACCGAAAACTCAACACTGCTGTCAACAACCGAATAGAAGCACAAACATTAATTGAGCTCCTTAAGCGAAAGTCCTCACAAGATTTGGATAGCTTGTTATCTATTGATGAGTTTGCCAACCAAGCGCAAATACGCGATTTAAAACTATCTGAAGCACAAGCGGCGAAAAGCGTATCGGAATTATCACAACGCTACGGCCCGAAACATGATCGTATGATTCAAGCTCAGGCGCAGCTGACATCTATCCAAGCAAGAACGCAGCGACTGATACGTGAAATTTCTTTTAGTAAGCAGCAAGACTTGCTCGCAGCAAAGTCACAAGAAGATCTTTTACGAGCTGAATTGGATCGTAAAAAGTCAGACTTCCAAATGCTTGGATCTCAAAAAGCACGTTACGAGCAACTCAAGCGAGAAGTGGAATCCAACAAAGATCTTTACGAAGCGTTTTTGAATCGTGAAAAAGAAACGAACGCGACAAGCGATTACAAAAATGTCACTGCGCGATTTACTGACCCAGCGATTGTGCCACTCTTCCCTATCGCCCCACAGCGCATGAAGTTGGTTATAATCGCTACTTTCTTCGGGTTTGCAATTGCTTGCGCGCTTGTGATTCTTTTAGAAACACTTCGCGAAGTCATTCGAACTTCATCTGATGTTCAAGATAAACTTGGCGTCACGTGCCTTGGTACCATTCCAAAGGTCAAAAAACGTAACCTCAGACAAGGAGGCGTTACCTACTCGGCTTATTTAGACCAAGATGAAAAACTGTTTAGTGAAGCTTGCCGCTCGGTAAGAACATCCTTATTGTTAAGGCTTACGAATACCAATCAGAAAGTACTGCCTTTCACCTCTGCAATACCAGAAGAGGGTAAGACATCCACCAGCATCAATATGGCCGTATCCTTTTCAACGATGGAGAGAGTACTACTTATCGATTGTGACTTGCGCAGACCATCACTAGCAAAACGATTCAATATTCCAGAGTCAAATCCCGGCCTCACAAACATCCTGACGATGGACGCCCCTTTGAGAGATTGCATTGTACGTAATGAAGAAGCGAATTTAGATGTACTGCCGGCAGGGATCATTCCACCTAACCCACAGGAGTTACTGGCATCAGACCGCTTCGATAAATTGTTGAGCCATCTAAAGGACAAATACGATCGCATCATTATTGATACGCCACCATTGCTGTCTGTTAGTGACGCCTTAATCCTAGGTCAACAAGCTAACGGTCTGATCACGGTTATCCGTTCAGAATCCACTAAAGCATCACTGGTTAACATAGCGTTATCCAAACAAATTCAACACTCGATACCATCTCTTGGTGTTCTTATCACTCAGGCGAAATCTAAGGAAGGAGAAGCGCTTTATGTCCAAAAATACGCCTACTAATCATTCTATGCAGTGGTATCAGATTCTTAAAAGCCAAGAAAAACCGATCCTTATTTATCAGATGGGCAAAGTAGGTTCGAGCGCACTAGAAAAATCCATTCCAAACTCGCTTCATTTGCATGATTTGATGTCAATTGAAGCAGGAAAGCAGATTTCACCCGTGCGGGCACAACTCCATAAGCCCGTCACTAACCTTGTTAAACGCACATTAAAACGAGCTGTCATGTGCAATATGCTCAAACGTAAGGAACAAGTCCGTATTATTTCCTTAGTTCGTGAACCTGTTGGACGAAACGTCTCGATGTTTTTTCAGTCGTTACCGTTTTGGATGGCAGACAAGTACCTCAAAGATGACAGCGCGGTACGCTCTGAGCGTCCTCAGTTACTTCATGAAGCATTCGAAGAGCATGTTAATCACCAATATCCTCTTGAGTGGTTCGATAATGAAATCAAAGCACTGACAGGCATTGATGTTTTTGTTCAACCATTTGATCACCAACTTGGTTACCAGACTTATCAAAATCGTAATTTTTCACTCATGGTGGTTCGCATCGACAAGCTGGATCAATCGCAACAAGCGATCAGCGAGTTTTTGCAACAAGATGTAGAAGTTGTGCATGAAAATCAGGCCGACAATAAATGGTATTCACCGTTGATTAAAGAGTTTAAAAGCTCATACCAACCCAAACCTGAATTCGTCGAAGAAATGCTGTCCTCCAAGTTAACACAACATTTCTTTACCGCACCAGAAATCGAAACGTTGAAGAAAAAATACTTAACGGCTTAACCATGACAACAAAAATACTACACATTATCAATGATCTATCTAAGAATGGTGGTGCACAAAAGTTTCTCGTCGATCTCGTCATGGAACACGGGCCAGAGTATGAAATCAAAGTACTAGTATTATGCGATGACAACGACTATTTGGATCAACTTTCCGCACAAGGAGTCGTTTGCTTCAACTGGCAAGCACTCTCCCTTAAAGAAAGGTGGTCGGTATTGCGTTGGCCAGATTTAGTGCACGGCCATCTTTACCCCTCAATCTACCTTGCTTTATTGGCGTTTGGAAAAAAACGTATTCAAACCGAACACTGCTCTTACAATCGTCGTCGCGACTACCCACTATTTAAATTCTTAGAATACATCCTTTATAGAGGCCATGACCTGACTGTCAGCATCAGTGAAAAAGTGCAAGAAGAGTTGGTTAAGTTTATGCCTCATTATCAACACAAATATCGTGTGGTTCACAACGGAGTAGACCTTGAACGCTTCCCGATGAAGGTGAAAACTGAGAGCCAACTTGCTCAGAAAAGCGTGATTAACATCGGTATGGTTGGCCGACTGCATGAACATAAGGATCATGAAACGCTTATCCGCTCTGTTGCACTATTGCCTCACAATTATGAGCTACACCTTGCTGGCGATGGAGCAAAGCGACATGAATTAGAGTCGTTGTGCCAACAACTCAATATTGTAGAGCGTGTTCATTTTCATGGCGTAGTTTCTGATATCCCCGCCTTTCTTTCTAATATGGACGTTTATGTCCAGTCATCACATGTTGAAGGCTTTGGTCTTGCTGCGGTCGAAGCGATGGCGGCAGGTTTGCCTGTACTTTCTTCTGATGTACCCGGGCTGGATGAGGTCATGGGTAACAAGGAATATTTGTTCACTGTCGGTGCGTCAGAGCAGTTAGCAGAAAAGATCGCTCAACTATGCAACACGACCGGACTCTACGACCACGCCAGTGAATATTCCGTGAATCGTGCCAAGCTATACACAATCGATAAATTCCGAGATGGTTACTATGGTCTTTACCAGCAACTCTGCACCAGCAAGTAACCGTGTGTCGCTGCTTGCTGCGATTACCCTAGCTCTATTCTTCGTGCCGATAAAGGTTGGATTAGGAGGGGTTACTTTAGCACCATCAGATATTGCGAGCTTGCTGTCGCTGGGATTTGCTGCACTGGTTGTCCTTGAAGGAAAAGCGCATAAGTTGTTCCACCCTGAAATTGGATTCTTGCTGTTGTTTACCGGCTACGTGTTTGTTAATGGCATGCTGAATCGCGTACCTATCTTCTCCTTAATCACAGAGACCGTTCAATGGGTTGCAATACTCAGTTTATTGGGGGTGTTATACGCCTATGGTGTATTTAGCGATGAACGAGTGATGGTGTACTTCACCTATTGCTTGCTGATCATTTGCGCTCTCGTCGCAGCGTGGCACTTTGCGCAAGGTTACCACAGCGGTTTTAAACTTCTTGGCGTCAGTAAATACGCTTTTGGTGTTCTTTGCTCCCTTCTCTATTTATATCGAGCACGAATCAAAGCTTTCCCTGTTTTAATGCTGCTTGCGTTTGCTCTACTGCTCATGTCGCAAGAAAGGAAAGCACTGCTAGGTTTCTGTTTGTTAGTCTTCATCGACCAGCTTTTTATTAAACGATTAATCCGTCAAACCCTCAACGAAACGTATGCATGGACGGTGTTACTCGTTAGCACTTTGATTATCTTAGCGACGATATCCGCCGCACTCTATTTTGGGTTTGAACAATTGGCGGATAAGCTTGAAATAACCCAAGAGGACATTCTGTTCGCCAACCAAAGTGAGGCTCGCTGGGTTTCCAATTTACACCGTAAATTACTGTTGGCAAACGGCCTCGACATCTTACTTGAGCATCCTATTTTGGGCGTCGGAGCAAAGATGCTGCCTCATTATATGATTCATTATTTCAACTACGACGAGTTGGCTATTTATACCCACAATTTCATTCTCGACACTTCAATAGAGTATGGCTTACTCGGCATTGTCTTACTATTTGGTGGTTACTTCCACTTTATGAAGCAATGCTTCAAGACATTGAAAGTAAACAGAAAAAGCTTATTACTTTCTATTTACGCTCTGGTGATGGTTTTTTTCGTCGCGGTGAATACCACCATCATTTTAATACTTTTACTACCCGTCATGATCAGCAAAAAACGGCATTATAGTCGTCAGATAGAACCTCTTAAACAACCTGATCATAACGATCAAACTGAATTACCGATTCCGCCTATAACCAACAACTAATCACACCGCGGAAAAACGAATTTAAAGTTATCAAGGATAGGATAAATGAAATATTCAATCTCTCGACAATTTGAAAAAAACCGAGAACTTCAAGCAGACAATTTTGTGTTGGTTTATCAAATGGGCAAAGTAGGTTCGTCCTCAATTGAACACACGTTAGGTGAACGAAAAATCCCGAGTTACCACATTCATACTTTTGATGATCATGAAGAATTCCACATGTATCACAACAAAAAGGACGTAAGTAAGTTCTTTGATTTTAAGAACCGCACCATGTACCGCCTAGTACTCAACAAGCGTAAGCGCATTCTACAAAAGCGTGAACATATTAAGATCGTTACGCTAGTTCGAGATCCTATCGCGACAGTACTTTCTCGTTTTTTCCAAGACTTACACCTCCAATTTATTGAAGGGAAGAAAAATGATGCCATCCATCGTGATATGGATGTTACGTATAAGCACATCGAACATTGTTTCGATAACTACATCAATCTTAACTACTTTGCTAACTGGTTTGATAACGAACTGAAGCGCAATTTCAATATTGATGTTTTACGTCAAGATATTGATAACACGAAACCGTTCTATACATTCGACAATGAGAAAGCGAGTGTCATTCTGATCAAATGTGAGCAACTTAGCTCTCTAGACCAAGAAATCGGTGAGTTTCTTCAGCTTGACAAATTCGTGCTTAAAAACAGCAACGAAGCAAAAAACAAATGGTACTCCAACATCCACCAGTACTTTAAAGAACGTTACGATTTCTCAAAGCTTTTCTATATGTATGACCTCCCTTTATACCGCCACGTTTACTCTGAGCAGGAGCGCGAAGCATTCAAAAATAAATGGAAGCAAACACCAGGGACAAAGTCATAATGAAAAAAGTACTACATATTACTGAAGCGTTCGGTGGTGGTGTTCAAACAGCGCTATACAGTTATGTACATTCCTCCCGCACCGAGCCTTACGAACACTCCTTACTTGCTCGTGCACGCTCAAATGATATGACTAATGAATCAAGCAACCATGTCTTTAGCCACACAAAATGGGTAGAGGGCAACTTATTGCAATTCATGAAGGACGCAAACGCATTCATTGCGGAGCTCAAGCCAGATTTTGTTCACTTGCACTCAAGTAAAGCGGGCTTCCTCGGTCGATTCTTAAAGCTCGGTCATGCTCGCCTTATCTACACGCCCCACTGTTATGCATTTGAACGTGAAGATATTTCCAGTTTTGCCAAACAAATTTACAAGACGTTAGAAAAAATCGCGCTTAAAAAAATCGATGTTGTTGCTGGGTGCAGTCAACGCGAATGCGATTTAGCCATCAGCATAGGCGCTAAGCGCGCTGAGTTACTCAATAACTACGTAACCTATGGTAGCGAAGAGCGCAGTCCAAATACTAACAACACTCAACTGAAATTGGTCATTCTAGGACGAGTCGCTCCACAAAAAGATCCTCTGTTCTTGCTTGATACACTCGGTCAAATTAAAAAGGCTGAGTTAGCACATGATATTGATATCACTTGGATTGGTGGCGGCGAGAGAGAGCTTGAAGATCAGTTACGTGCACAAGACATTAAAGTCACTGGCATGATTCCACGAGATGAAGTCGTTAGCCTGCTCAAAACTTCGGATTTGTACTTACATACTGCTGCTTGGGAAGGTATGCCGCTGACCATTCTTGAAGCGGCGAAGCTGCATTTACCTATGGTCATTCGCTCTATCGGTGCCACCAAAGATCTTAACTACCCTTTCTTGGCACAAGGTCCACAAGAGATGGCAAAACAAATCATCCATTGCATTAATCACTACCACGATATTGACTTCAATCAGTACTCAAAGGAGCTCAATGAAACATTTAGTGAAGAAAAACAACGAATCGCGCTAATCAGCATTTACAGCTAGAGGATCAAATGCTTCAACAACTACAACAAAAGCGCGCAGCCACTCAGAACAAGGAAAAAAGTCTGTTTTCCCTCGGCTTTCAAACCGCAGTTACTCGTGTTCTGAGTGCTGGTTTTGCGTTTCTTTTAACGCTCATCGTTTCCCGAGTCACAGATGCAGCGACATCAGGGCAGTTTTTCTTTTTGTTTAATCTCGCTTACTTCACTGCCATTATTTCTCAGTTAGGATTTGATGTTTCGCTTGTTAAGTACAACGCTATTGGTTTCTCGAATAACAGTAGTGAGGAACAGAGCAACAACTACCGTATCGCGCTAGCACGAAGTCTGTTGTTTAGTGTAGCAGTGTGTACTTTTATCTACTTGGCATTCAACTTTTTCCCTAAACACATCAACACAACTGGCGTTTCCGACGCTGCACTGGCACTTGCTTTGTTGTCGATCCCATTACTCGTTATTGGGCAGACAAATAGCCGAGTATTGCAAGCCTCTAGACGAGTTGTCCCCTCACTATTTGCGTTACAACTCGGCGTGAGCTTCTTTATGGTTGCGCTGGTATTAGTGGCTCAGAGAGCTTACTCAATTGATGCAGACCTCCTTATGATTTTACTCGTCATAGCAACAGGGGCTGTCGCTCTCCAATCGAGCATCAAATGGCTTAAGTCTGATCAATATAGTCATGGGAAAACGGAGAAAAATACCGAGCTAACCTATTCAGCAAAACAAGTTTGGTTTGGCAGCATCTTTTCCAATCTGGTTCAGTGGGGCAGCTTGGTCATTGCGGGTTTCTTTCTCGCAACTTCCGATCTTGGCTTACTCGCAGCAGCACAGCGCACCTCATTACTCATTGGCTTTGTGTTAGTCACAATTAACTTCGTAGTCGCCCCGATGTTTGCTTCACTCTATAAGGAAGGAAAACTAGAACGACTGCAAAGCCTTAGTCGTTTGGCATGCCGTGCAAATATTGGAGCAGCAATGATTCCCGTGGTTGTGTGCGTCGCCTTTCCTGAGTTTGTTATGCAACTGTTTGGCAAAGAGTTTACTGCAGCTGCGCCCTTACTCGTTGCATTGTCGCTAGGGCAACTAGTGAATGTGGCAACAGGTTCAGTTGGGTTTTTATTGCTTATGAGTGGGCATGAAAAGACCATGAAATACATCACTATCGTATCTGGTGTCATCTCCATTACATTACTGGTCACGCTCTCTCAATGGTACGGCGTATTAGGCGCAGCTTGGGCAATGGCGATAGGTTTAGCAATCCAAAACTTAGCCGCACTCTACTTCGTGAAACGTTATCTTGGCTTTTTTCCAGTGGGGTAAATATGACAAATACGATTGCACGAATTAGCTTTATCGGTGTGTTACTACTGACGATTTCTCTATCGCTTTGGAAAAGTTCTGATATCAGTCATGTCACGTACCAAAATCTAGAGAATTATGTCGGCGGCTCAAGTACGCTACATTTTACCTTTAGCCTTTTGATTGGTTTTCTAGCCGTGTTTAACTTCCCTAAATGGGTGACAGCAACAAACGCGGACATGTTTGGTATTCGGTTACTGATCGTCCTATTGTTTATCATCTCTTTGGAGGAGTTCAGCCAATTGTTTATCGCAACTCGCTCCTTCAGTTTTGATGACTTAAGCACTAACTGGATAGGTATTATCTTGGGCTATTTCTGTGCCAAGTTTATAAAGCTCTTTGCTAATCATTAGCTTTTTAGGCCTATTCATCACTCTAAAATGACAAACTACACGCCTGTCCTCCACAGGCGTTATACTCTCTCTATCCTTTCTCCATTCTGTACAGCGCCTTGATTTTAAAAAGAACAGTTTCTCGAATTGCATTCCAATCCGCTATTGCCTTAGTTGCTACGCTCTCGTGCCTAACACAAGTACAAGCACAGGAAGACAAACTCACCGTCATCAACAGTTATATCGGCGATCTCTTCACATACAACAAAGCCATGGGCAGCTTCACTATTTTGGATAAAGGTAACGTGGTGCTGGACAAACAAACTGGTTACTCAAACCGTAAAGTTGGTTTGTTAGCCAGCCGTGGTTATGTTCCTGCAGACAGTTCAAGCCCATACAAAGTAGCATCTATCTCCAAAACCATGACGGCAACCATGGTGATGCAGTTAATTGAAGCAAATAAGCTTAGTTTGAACACCAAACTGAACGACTTCTTTCCTGAGATTAGCAACGCTGAGCACATCAGCATCAGAGATTTACTCCAACACCGCTCTGGGTTAGTGAACTTTATTGATGAACCCGACTTTCTGAGTTACTACACAAAGCCTCAAACGCAAGCAAAAATGATCGCGAGATTGGCAGCACTGCCCTCTAACTTTCCACCAGGCAGTCAACATGAGTACTCAAACGCAAATTACCTATTGCTAGGCTATATCATTGAAAAAGTGACGGGAAAGAGCTTTGACGAGGTACTCCGCGCTCAAATCACGCAACCATTGAACTTAACGCACACTCAGTATTGCCTTGATCTCAAGGCGTGCGATATTCACATTACGTCTTTCTATTACTGGAACAACGCATGGGTGGCAGTCACACCGCACTGGTCGCCAACCGTAACAGGTGCAGCGGCGAGCATTACCTCAACAACACTCGATGTTTCTCGGTTTATTCGGGCACTGTTCCAAGGTGAGTTACTCCCGAAAGAGGCAGTGCAAATGATGACGAAGGAGTATTTTGGTATTTACAGCCCTGAATACTCGCAACTTGAACGCTATGGACACGATGGTCTCTTGGAAGGTTATCGCTCGTCAATGCTGTACTTCCCCAAACAAGATGTTGCGATTGTCATCTCAATCAACGGACTTCATGAAACCTATGACGATATTGTGAGAAATATTGTCAGTTTATACTTTGATGAGAAGGTTGAATTGCCAGATTATGACCGCCCAAACATGACAATGAATGAAGGGCAACTTAAGGCCTTCACGGGAACATATAAAGCCTTGGATGGCAAAAAGGTAGTAGAGGTGTTCATTGATGATGGAGCATTAAAAGCTCAGATGGTAGGTCAACCCTCATTTACTTTCATTCCAATGACGGGAAACGAGTTCGAGAACAAAGCTTTCGGCATCATTTTAACCTTCAGCCCTGTCAAAAATGAACAGGGAAAGACCAATAACGTTAAAGCGAAAAGTGGCAATCATACTGAGACCTACTACCGACTACGCTCCTCGAAATAGCGACTCAGCGCAGGTTTCCTCGGTTAGCACTTTTTTGGATATTTTTCTTAGAGGGCGAGATATACTCTCGCCCTATTACATTAATATGAGCATCGGTTATGTCTTCACATCCAACTAAAATCACTTTCTTTGAATTCCTAACACCACTTATCACTGCGGGTAAAAAGACGATCACGATTCGTGATGAATCAGAAAGCCACTACGTGCCAAACACTGAAGTGGAAGTGTTCACCCTAGAAACAGACCGCAAGGTGTGTGACATCAAAATCCTATCAGTGGCACCACTGAAGTTTGATGACATCAACGAGTTCCACGCAGAACAAGAAGCGATTGAACTGCCAAAACTGAAAGAGCTTATTCGCGAGATCTACCCGAACATCGATGAACTGTATGTGATTGAATACGAACTGATCAAGTAAGAACCACAATTTACTAGACGACTGGTCTAATCGCTTTTATAGTATTGCTCATGAACGCAAAAACGAACGATACACGCCAACACATTCTCGATGTCGGCTACCAATTGGTAGTGACCAAAGGTTTTACGAGCGTTGGGCTCTCAGAACTTTTAAAGGCAGCGGATGTGCCGAAAGGCTCTTTCTACCATTACTTTAAGTCGAAAGAGCAATTTGGTGAGGCATTGATTGAAGATTACTTCTCTCGCTACCTTGAGATGATCACAGCCCACTTTACTGAAAGTGAAGGCTCTGGTTGCGACCGCCTTTTGAGCTATTTCGAACGCTGGATGGCGATTGAAAATGGCCAATGTAACGCCAACAAATGCTTGGTCGTGAAGTTGAGTGCTGAAGTCTCTGATCTTTCAGAAGCAATGCGCGTAAAACTGGCTTCGGGTGCCACTCAAGTGGTGAAAGCCATCGAAGATTGTGTCCAAGCGGGCATTGAAGACGGCTCAATCCAAGTTGAGTCAGCAGAACAAACCGCCCACTTGATTTACCATCAATGGATTGGCGCAAGCTTACTCAACAAACTGTATCAGGATCGTTCCGGTTTAATGCGTAGCTTTGAGAGCACTCAAAGTATGCTAAAAGGCAAATAACGAACCACACTTAATCCGCCTTATCTTTACCCAAAAAGTACGGCGGATTTTTTAGGAATCAAAACTAGACGACTGGTCTAATAATTAATATAGGAACTTACCATGACCCAAACGCTCAACCGTCAAATCGTATTGGCTAACCGTCCAAAAGGCTCGCCAGTCCCAGAGAACTTCCGTTTAGAACAGACTGCCATCCCTACCCCGAGCGAAGGTGAAGTGCTCTTGCGCAGCGTGTATCTCTCTCTTGACCCATATATGCGCGGCCGTATGAATGAAGGCAAATCCTACGCTGATCCTGTAGAGCTAAACGATGTGATGGTTGGCGGAACCGTTTGTCAGGTGGTGGAATCGAAGAACTCCAACTTCCAAACTGGCGAATGGGTGGTAGCTTACACAGGCTGGCAAGATTACGCGCTATCTAACGGCGAAGGTCTGTTTAAATTAGGCAGCGAGCCGACGCATCCGTCTTATGCCCTCGGTGTGCTTGGTATGCCTGGTTTTACCGCTTATGTGGGGTTATTGGAAATTGGTCAGCCCAAAGCTGGCGATACCCTAGTTGTCGCAGCTGCAACCGGTGCGGTTGGTTCTATGGTTGGTCAAATCGGTAAGCTAAAAGGTTGTCGTGTAATCGGTGTCGCAGGCGGCGCAGAGAAGTGTCAGTACGCAAAAGAGACCCTAGGTTTTGATGATTGTCTTGATCACACCGCAGATGACTTTGCAGAGCAGCTAGCAGCAACATGCGACAAAGGTATCGATGTCTACTTTGAAAACGTAGGCGGTAAAGTCTTTGACGCGGTATTACCTCTGCTTAATGTCGGCGCTCGCGTACCACTTTGTGGTTTGATTTCTCAATACAACGCGACAGCGTTACCTGAAGGTCCAGATCGTATGTCGATGCTGATGGGTAACATTCTGGTTAAACGCATCAAGATGCAAGGCTTCATCATTTTTGACCACTACGAGCAAAGCTACACAAACTTCGTCAAAGATGTAAGCCAATGGCTAGCAGAAGGCAAAATCCACTATCGCGAACATCTAGTAGAAGGTTTAGAAAACGCGCCAGAGGCATTCATCGGTCTACTGGAAGGTAAAAACTTCGGCAAGCTTGTTATTCAAACTAATCAACCTGTATAAGAAAGGATTCTTCCATGATTAAACTGCATCATTTAAACCAGTCTCGCTCAAAACGCATCATTTGGTTGTTAGAAGAATTGGGGGTGGATTATGAGATCGTGCCTTACCTTCGTGACAGCGTCACCTTCCTTGCGCCACCTGAGCTCAAGAGCATTCACCCACTCGGCAAGTCACCTGTATTGGAAGATGGCGACGAGATCGTTACAGAGTCTGGTGCTATCACTGAATACTTAATTGAAAAGTATGCAGATGGACGTTTTGCACCAGAGCGTGGCAGCAAAGCTTACACGCAATACATTCAATGGCTGCATTTTGCAGAGAGCTCAGCCATGGTTCCCCTGCTGCTCAAGATGTTTGTTGCTAAAGATGGCGCACAGACCAATTTCCTTGCGGATTACGCCGATGCGGAAACCATGAAAGTCATGGGCTACATTGATCAAAGCCTAGAAGGGAAAACCTACTTTGTAGAAGAGCGACTAACAGGCGCGGATTTCATGATGTCTTTTGTCGTCGATATCCTAAACAAGTTTGGCGTCATTGAGCGCTTCCCAAACATCCAACGTTATGGTGCGCAGCTCGCGACTCATCCTGCGTTTACTAAAGCAGAAGAACTTGAAGTGAAGTTCGGTTAATCGAATTGAGACCTTCTCAAACCGTTGAGAATTTCTGTCTATTTCGGGAATCTTTGAAATAGGCAGAAATCATTCACACCAAACATGCCTGAATACCATTTATAATCCACACGATAAATAATGTTAATTGACATAAAGCCATTAATTAACAACCACTTAAAGCATAGGTGATACCTATCACACTGATTGCTAATAACAGTTTTTTTCTTCTCAATTGCAGCGTTATTCTCCTCGCATAACTTTTGGATTCATCCAAAAGACAAGATTTATTATCACTATTGCAAGGAAATTCAAATGAGCAAGAAATTGACTACAGCAGCAGGTTGCCCTGTCGCACATAACCAAAACGTTATGACTGCAGGTCCTCGTGGCCCTCAACTATTACAAGACGTTTGGTTCCTTGAAAAATTGGCACACTTTGACCGCGAAGTGATCCCTGAGCGTCGTATGCACGCAAAAGGTTCTGGTGCTTACGGTACGTTCACAGTAACGCACGACATCACAAAATACACTCGCGCTAAAATCTTCTCTGATATCGGCAAAAAAACAGAACTATTCGCTCGCTTCACTACTGTAGCTGGTGAGCGCGGTGCAGCAGACGCAGAACGCGATATCCGTGGTTTCGCACTAAAATTCTACACTGAAGAAGGTAACTGGGACTTGGTTGGTAACAACACACCGGTATTCTTCCTACGTGACCCACTAAAATTCCCAGACCTAAACCACGCAGTAAAACGCGATCCTCGCACT
Organism: Vibrio sp. 10N.222.52.B12; assembly: GCF_002875385.1. Classification (NCBI taxonomy): domain Bacteria; kingdom Pseudomonadati; phylum Pseudomonadota; class Gammaproteobacteria; order Vibrionales; family Vibrionaceae; genus Vibrio; species Vibrio sp. 10N.222.52.B12. The sequence goes on from NZ_MDAW01000110.1 coordinate 28,319, forward strand.
AACATGCGTAGCTCTACAAACAACTGGGATTTCTGGACATCACTACCAGAAGCATTCCACCAAGTGACTATCGTAATGAGTGACCGTGGTATCCCAGCTTCTTACCGTCATATGCATGGTTTTGGTAGCCACACGTTCAGCTTCATCAACGCAGAAAACGAACGTTACTGGGTGAAATTCCACTTCAAAACTCAGCAAGGCATCAAGAACCTGACTGACCAAGAAGCAGAAGCAATCGTAGGTAAAGACCGCGAAAGCCATCACCGTGACCTTTACGAAGCGATTGAGCGTCAAGACTTCCCTAAATGGAAGATGTACGTACAGATCATGCCAGAGCTAGAAGCGGATGAAGTCAACTTCAACCCATTCGACCTAACACGTGTATGGTCTCAAAAAGACTACCCACTGATCCAAGTTGGTGAGTTCGAACTGAACCGTAACCCAGAAAACTTCTACGCAGAAGTTGAGCAATCAGCGTTCAACCCAGCTGCAGTCGTACCTGGTATCGGCTTCTCACCAGATAAGATGCTACAAGGTCGTCTGTTCGCTTACGGAGATGCTCAGCGTTACCGTCTAGGTGTGAACCACCATCAAATCCCAGTGAACGCACCTCGTTGCCCTGTTCACAGCTACCACCGCGATGGCGCAATGCGCGTTGATGGCAACTTTGGTTCAACACTAGGTTACGAGCCAAACTACAAACAAGAATGGGCAGAGCAACCAGATTACTCTGAGCCACCTCTACGCATCAACGGCAACGCTGATCACTACGATCACCGTGTAGACGAAGACTACTTCAGCCAAGCGGGTGACCTATTCCGTCTGATGAGTGAAGAGCAACGTCAAACTCTGTTCGACAACACAGCTCGCGCAATGGACGGTGTGCCAGAGTTCATCCAACAGCGCCACGTTCAACATGCATACCAAGCAGACGAAGCGTACGGCAAAGGTCTTGAGATAGCGCTAGGCTTAAACAAGTAAGCGAACGCTGTAATCATCACACTGTGTGATTAAAAGACATAAAAAAGGAGGTGCCCAACAGCACCTCCTGATTTCAAATCACTAATCCTTAATCACTAGCCACAACCAATGCTCAAGGAGGTTCATTATGATTAACTTAGATTTCTTTAAGCTCTTTGATACCAAAGAACTGTTTATCTATTACTGATTCATCAACTACTGATTTTTAGCTACCGCTTTGATCAGTACTGATGTATCCATGCGACCTAAACCATCACGTTGAAGGTCTGCATACTGCTCATCCACTTTCTTAGTCAGTGGAAGTTCTAGACCCACTCGCTCTGCTTCTTGCAGACAGAAACCCAAGTCTTTGCGCATCCAATCAATAGCGAAGCCAAAATCGAATTTGTCTTCCGCCATGGTATTTGCGCGGTTTTCCATCTGCCAAGAACCTGCAGCGCCATGCTTCAACGTTTCTACAACTTGAGCGATGTCCAAGCCTGATTTTTGTGCCAGCAGCAAAGCTTCACTCAGACCTTGTAAAACACCACCAATACAGATTTGGTTTACCATCTTACAACGTTGACCCTGACCGTTTTCACCCAGTAGCGTCATCTGCTTCGCGTACACATCCATCGCTGGAGACACACGATCAAAAATGTTTTGTTCACCACCACACATGATGGTTAGAACACCATTTTCTGCGCCCGCTTGACCACCAGAAACTGGCGCATCAATGAAGTGATTGCCGTATTTAACACACGCTTCAGCCAGCTCAACCGCTAGGTCTGCAGAAGTCGTCGTGTGGTCCACTAGCACTGCATCCGCTTTCAAACCGACCAGAATGCCTTCTTCACCGTAAACAACGCTACGAACGTCATCATCATTACCCACACAGGTAAAAACGATGTCACAGCCTTCTGCCGCTTCACGTGGAGTTTCACAAGCCACACCTTGGTATTCTTCAGCCCACTTGTCGGCTTTCGCTTTTGTGCGGTTGTATACTTTGGTTTCAAAGCCCGCTTTACTTAGGTAACCAGCCATTGGGTATCCCATCACACCCAGACCAATAAATGCTACTCTTAGTTTTTCCATTGCAAGCCTCCTTGAATTCGAAATACGTTACGTTTTGAAACTATTACTATTTGAAACAGTTAATATTTGAAACATGTTACTAAAGATTTCAGAACATTACTTGCAATAATTTCGTCTTAAATAAGCGCAACAAACTCAATCAAAGGCGAAGTCACCAAAAGTGATAATAAAAGCGTCACCATTGACGGAATCGCATCTTTCCAAGTATCAAAACGAAAATGGAAAAACATCGCACCAACTGAGGTGAAAACAATAAAACTTGCTCCTATCGCACTTAACAAGTTGTTCGTCGATAACAAGCCAATTAACATCAAAATTGCACCCGTTACCTCAACCAGTCCAACCAAAAACATAGGGGCACGGTTCAATCCATATTTATGAAAGAAAACGAGCTGAGGCTCAAAAATCGGCTTCACCCAACCGATGATTTTGATAGAACTAGCAAACAAGAAAAACGCGATTAACAACCCTTGAATAAACACCATAATTTTAACTCCCGAACAGATGATGGAAGTATTAAAACATTCCACTTAAAACTTAAGAAGAGTAGTATTTAGCTACTTATCATTCCAAATAGGAATGCATCATGGATAAATTTGATTGTTTGAAAGTCTTTTCTCGTGTTGCTCAGTTGGGTTCATTTACTGCCGCGGCTAACGAACTCAATACCACTCAGAGTGCGGTGAGCAAGAAGATCGCTTGGCTTGAGCGTGAAGTCGGCATCACCTTGTTTCATCGTCATGCTCGCGCTATCAGCTTAACCTCTGGTGGAAAGCAATATCTCGAATTGGCGCAGACACTCACAGAACAAATGGATTCCTTCGAGTCGCAGCTTAGGCAAGAACAAGCGTCGGTCTCTGGCGAGCTCAAGCTTTCAGTGCCGAGTGCGTTTAGCGTTCGCTTGTTATCTGCGCCACTGAATGAGTTTCTCAACCAACATCCAGAGCTCAGTGTTGATGTGTCAGTTTCGGACAAGTTTGTCGATTTAGTTGAAGGCAATGTTGATATCGCGATTCGTGCCGCCTACCTAAAAGACTCGGGTTTAAAAGCGCGTTGGTTGATGGATAACGAATTAGTTTACTTCGCGTCTCCCAGTTACCTCAACAAGCGCGACCCTATCCTTAGTGCTAACGATTTGAGCAAACATCTTTGTTTAACCTACTCACTCACTAATCCATCTAACTTGTGGCGTTTCAGCGATGGTGATGAAGCCATTAAAATCAAAGTGAAAGAGCAAGTTCGAAGTGATAGTCCTGAGATGTTGGTGCAAATGGCGAAGCTTGGGCAAGGCATCGCTGCAATGCCAAAATGGATGGTAGAACAAGAGCTTAATAACGGTGAGTTAATTCAAGTACTAACGCAATATCAATCAGTTAAGCTACCAATGTACATGGTTTACAAAGATAGTGAGTACCAACCTCAGCGCATTCGCACTTTTATTGATTTCTTGGTTAAGCACTTTTCTCAAGGATAAAAAAAGCTCCATCAAAAATGATGGAGCTAACTAGCAGATAGCCTTAGTGGGATTATCCCCAAGTGACTTCAATATGCAGTATTCAGAGCTTGGTCACTGACTCGAGTTCGAGGAAAACATCGCAGCGTAATAGTGATCTATTTCCAAGGTGTTTGACAAAGAAATCGCTTCAGTGACAAGCTCCCGAAGGGCGAGTTGATTTGGTTTGCATACTTTGTTAGCGATTTTTGATTTAGCACCACTAGAACTTCAAATCGTTGCCTCGTCTGAAAACCAAATCATTCTCGCTGAACCATGCATATGGAGGTTACTTGGGGATATGTACTTAAGGGATTCTTTTCGCCTGCAACAGTGCTGCCGCATTGAGCATCGCGTCTTTAGTGCTGACATCCAATACCTTCATTTTTCTAAATCGCTCCGGCTCTTTGATGGCGACATCGTGAGCGAAGATAACAAACCTCGCCTTGGCGATATCTTTGTCGGTGATTCGGTTAATGATGCCGTTCGCCCCTTGCGTTTCGACCTTGATCTTAATGCCTAACGCACAGGCGGCTTTCTCTAATGACTTCGCCGCTAAGAAGGTGTGCGCCACACCTGATGGACAAGACGTCACGGCAAGAATGTCTGCTTCGCCCTCGCCTTGCACAGACGTGTAAGCTTGTGATTGACCAACCGGATTGTCGTCTTCTGTGACCGTCTTCTTAAGTGCAATAACAATCAATGCGGTGGTAAACGAGCCTGCGATTGTGCCGACAATGTAGCCAATCTTGCCATCCACAACAGGCAGTACAATCCAGCCGCCCCACGGTGCATGGTTAATTACATGGAACATAAAACCAATCACGTTACCGACTATGCCACCAGCAACAATCGCAGGCAGTACGCGAGCTGGGTCACCGGCAGCAAACGGAATCGCCCCTTCACTGATGCCAATCATGCCCATGATGCCCGCGGCTTTACCTGCCTCACGCTCATCACGTTTAAATTTACTTGGCGATAGGAAAGTCGCTAACGCCATGCCCAGAGGCGGGGTACAAATCGCGATACCGACACCACCCATCAGCCACGGCTGAGTATTTACCTGTGTTTGAGCAAACAAAGTCGCCACTTTGTTGATAGGACCGCCCATGTCAAATGCGGTCATTGCACCCAGTACAGTGCCCAACATCACTTTGCCAGAGCCCGCCATACCCGTGAGCACATCGTTCATGGTCGTCATTGCGCTGGCTATCGGTGAGCCAATCACCCACATCACTGCGCCACAGGTGACAAACGTACCAACCAGCGGGTAGATAAAGATAGAGCCAAGGGAGCTCATGCTGTCCGGCAATTGAATCTTCTTCAGTAACCAAACCACAAAGCCGGCGAAAAATCCGACGACAATCGCGCCCAAGAAGCCGGTGTTGTAGTGACTCACCGCAATCCAAGAACCAATCATTCCCGGAGCCAGACCCGGCTTATCCGCAATCGAATAGGCAATGTAACCACCCAATACCGCGGTAAACAGCGTCAAACCTGCTATCCCCATCTCAGCGATATCTGCCAGAATCCCCTCTTCCGGAACACCGCCATGACCTGAAATCATCACAGACAGAGACAACAATACGCCGCCCGCGACAATAAACGGAATCATATGAGAGGTGCCAAACAGTAAGTGTTCTTTCATTCTGCCGAGCTTTTGCGCCCAAGGGCTGAGTGGCTCAGATGCAAACTCTAAAGGATCGATACCAGAGTCATTCGTGTTCGATTGAATATCAGTAAGTAGCTCGCGCGCTTCCTCCACCGACTCCGCCGCTTTTAACTTGTTAACGAAACCATCTTCAATGATTTTGGTGGAAATTTGTGCCAAGACTTCGATGTGGTGATGGTCATCCCCATCCGGAGAAGCCAGCATAAAAAATACGTCAGACAGTTCACCGTCATCGGCACCGTAATCAATCCCTTTTCGGCTGATGCCCACTGCGACTGCGGGTTTAGCGACCGCATTACTTTTGGCGTGAGGAATGGCAATACCCTCGTCAAAGCCGGTATTGCCAATCTCTTCTCGTTTCCAAATGTCCGCCAAGAACTGACTTTTGCTAGTGAGCTTGCCCGCCGCGTCCAACAATTCGACGAGCTCTTTGAGCGCTTCATCTTTGGTTTGAGCCTGCAAATCCAAGCAAATGGTTTCCGGCTCAATAAGGTTTAATATGTCCATTGTTTGTACCTTGCAATGTTCACGCTCGTGAGTCATGAGTTATTTGTTCCATCTATGACTGTGTACAGAGTAACCAACACTCGTCCTTTCCAATACAGGACAAAAAGTGCATTAACTGGATTAATGTAACATGAGATTTAAACTGTGATAGAGCTCTTGCGATTATCTGCTTTAAATCCATCCTTCCGACGGTCACTATGCTAAAATCCATAAAAAAATAAAGTGGATAGAACATGAAGATCGTAGCGGTGACAGCGTGCCCTACAGGCATCGCTCATACTTATATGGCGGCAGATGCACTAATGAAAGCTGCGCCTAAGCATAACGTACAAATTAAGGTTGAGACGCAAGGCGCGATGGGTATTGAGAATCAGCTCACTCCCCACGATATTGCACAAGCGGATCGAGTCTTAATTGTATCCGATATTGAGATTGAACAACCAGCTCGCTTTGAAGGCACCAACAAAGTCCAAATCCCTATTGAAGACGTGTTACTCAATGTCGATAAAGTGTTCCTTGTACACTGTCGATGATACGCTGTGCTGATGAACGAATACCAGATCACCTTTTTTGTCGACGATATCAATGCCAGTGCTCACGTAGCGCAGCCCCTTAATCGCGTCGCCAAAAAGTTCAAAAGCACATTACACATCATCAACATAACCCAAAATCGCGTTGCTGAGCTCACTAAGTCAATCGCGGTTTTACAAGTTGGCTTGCAGCAAGGCGACTTGTGTCAAATCACGGCTATTGGTATTGATGCCGAGCTTGCCTGTTTCGTTATCAAAGATATGATTGCTGAGAACTTTACCGTTGTGGGTTCTCACATCAACTACGAGTTCTCAAGCCAACTTGCTGAGCGTCTTCCGCAAATCTGCCCGCCTTGTGAAATTAAATGGCATTACGCCAAAGCGCACACTGAACTCACCAAATTTGAGTGCCTGAAAGGGCTAGCGCAGCTTATTCATCCGATTCACCCAGACGAACTCATTCTCGCCTTTATCAAACGCGAAGAACGATCCTCAACCGCAGTAACACCGGGCATTGCTCTACCACATGTCATGTTCGAAGGTGTGGACCACATCTCTGTTGCGGTTATCGCTAACGAGATTCCGATGGATTGGGCATCAAAAATGGGGGAAGTGCATCTTGCTATCGCATTAGTAATGCCAGCGAAACCGACTCGCGAACACATCATTGCGGCAACCAACTTAACCCGTAACCTGCTGACCGACCAAATGGCTGAGCGTTTACTGCTAACAAAAAGCAGCGTCGACTTGCAGGCGCTTCTGATGTACGCCATGTCGAGGCTGCTCGCTTAATCTTTACTGTTTTTTTCTGTTCTAGATTGAACCGCGATATTCCGTCGGCGTTCTGCCCGTGCGGTTCTTAAAGACTCGGCAGAAGTAGTTCACATCTTTGAATCCACAGCGCACCGATACTTCATTCAACTTAAAGTTGTATTTCTTGAGCATAAATTTTGCGCGGTCTACTCGTACCCACGTAATGTAATCGGCTAGCGTCATGTGGCCTTGCTGACGGAACAAACGCGACAAATGGTTAGAAGAGATGCTGAACCTCGACGCAATACTGTCACGCGTGATTGGGCGGTGGAAGTTCTCTTGGATGTAGATACAAATACCCTGATACAGATCTTGCACTCGGCTGTGCGCCTGCGTCTCAATAGGCGCATCTAACATCGACTTAGCGTATTGCAACAAGGCTTGCAGCAACAACTCATCCATTGGCTTTTTATTGCACTCACGAGCCAATGAACTCAGCGCTTCCAAGATATTATCAATGGCAAATCCAGAACGAGTTTGAATACTGTGCTTTTGGATATCGTAAAAGCTCGCTTCCCCTTTACGTTTGGACACGAGACTCAAACCCAATTGACGGCGACCGAAGAGAATACTTAATACCGAGCAATCTGTATCCCAATCAGGTTTATTCCAACAGTTAGGCGGAATAAATATCGCATCACCGGTTTTCGCCACGATATGCGTCACTTTGCGATCATGACTTTCCATTTCATTAATATATTCACCAGACAAAACCAATTCTAATCGAGGGAAGTTAACCTGATAGCTAAATTCAGGTGGTGTATGAAAATCACCAGCAAACCATATATTGTGGAATGGTTCTCGCTCGTTTAATACTGATGAAATCAAATCATGAAAAATCATTTTACGTACTCTTAAACACGCATCCATGATGCTATACCTATAGATATACACCCTACTGGATTTTTGTGCTATTGAGCAAAATCACACTTCCATTTTAAGGTTACAAAAATCCAGTTAACGCATCAATTATCCAGTCTAGCAAATCATCAACAAAGACTCTAAACCCTTATATATGGGAGCAATAACACATTTCACTTATGGTTCATCGACTTCCACATAATGTCACAGATATGCAGTAAGTTTATCCAGCAGACGATCTACATCACACTCTAGCCGGGCGGTTACAATCGTCCAGTAAATGCATTTTTTCTTCACTACTGTCTCCGCTAGGTTAATTTCAAAATACCCCTGAAATAAAAATTATATTTATAGGGGTTCGACAATGATCACCAAACTAATAAATGAAGACTTGATTAAGCTTGATCTTCAAGCGACTTCAAAAGAAGACGTATTTAAAGAACTGGTTGCAGTTCTACACGCCCAAGGTCGTATTTCAGACCAAGAGCAATTTCTTGCAGATATAAAAGCACGTGAAGAATTAGGTAACACCGGATTTGAGGATGGCGTAGCTATTCCACACGCAAAAAGTGCAGCGGTTCTTGAACCAGCGGTTGTGATCGGCGTAAGCAAATCGGGTATCGAGTACGGCGCGGAAGACGGTTTGCCTTCAAAACTGTTCTTCATGATCGCTTCTCCAGACGGTGGCGATAACCACCATATCGAAGTACTGGCAGAGCTATCTTCAAAACTGATTGAAGATGGTTTCATTGATGCGTTCTTAGGTGCAGCAAACAGCCAAGACGCACTGGCACTTCTACTTGCTAAAGAAGAGCCTCAAGCAGTGACAGAGGCACCAGCAAACCAAGGCTTCATCATTGGTGTTACTGGTTGTCCTGCGGGCGTTGCACACACTTACCTAGCGGCAGAAGCGCTAGAGAAAGGTGCAGCAGCGATGGGTTACGAAATCAAGGTTGAAACGAACGGTTCAATCGGTGTGAAAAACAGCCCAACCGAAGAAGAAATTGAACGTGCTGATGCAATCATCGTGGCATGTGACAAACAAGTCGACATGAACCGTTTTGCGGGCAAACGCGTGGTTAAAACTAACGTAAAAGCCCCTATCCGCGATGCTCAAGGTCTGATTAACGAAGCGTTAAACGCTCCTACATACCAAGCAGAAGCAAGCAGCAATGCACAAGCGTCTGTTGCAAACAAAGCCTCTCAGGCTCGCTCTGACCTTTACCGCTACTTGATGAACGGCGTATCACACATGATCCCATTCGTTGTAACGGGTGGTCTGTTGATTGCACTTGCTCTTGCAGTTGGTGGGCAGCCAAGTGAAGCCGGTATGGCAATTCCTGAAGGCAGCATGTGGAACCAAATCCTCAACGTAGGTGTGGTTGCCTTTACGCTGATGATCCCAATCCTAGCGGGTTACATTGCTTACGCGATTGCTGACCGTCCTGCCCTAGCTCCTGGCTTGATCGGTGGTTGGATTGCAAACAATGGTTCTTTCTACGGCGCAGACGCAGGTACAGGCTTTATCGGTGCCATCATCGCTGGTCTGCTTGTGGGTTACTTCGTGAAGTGGATTACGTCGATTAACTACCACAAGTTCATTCAACCTTTGGTGCCAATCATGATTGCGCCAATCACAGGTTCGTTGTTCATCGCTGGTCTTTTCATCTTCGTTATCGGTGCACCAATCGCAAGCCTAATGGACGGCCTGACTGCGCTACTAACGAGCATGAGTACAGGTAACGTCGTTCTACTGGGTATCGTACTTGGTGGTATGGCTGGCTTCGATATGGGTGGTCCATTCAACAAGGTCGCGTTCCTATTCTCTGTGGGCATGATTGCAAGTGGTCAAACTCAATTTATGGGTGCGATGGCATGTGCAATCCCAGTTGCACCTCTCGGCATGGCACTGGCAACGGCACTTGGTCGTAAGTTCGACCTGTTCGAAGAATCAGAAACCGAAGCGGGTAAAGCGGCAGGTGCAATGGGTCTGGTTGGTATCTCTGAAGGTGCGATTCCGTTCGCAGCGCAAGATCCAATGTCAGTGATTCCTGCAAACGTACTTGGCTCAATGGTAGCAGCAGTAATGGCGTTCTCATTCGGCATTACCAACAGTGTTGCTCACGGAGGTCCAGTTGTCGCTCTACTTGGCGCGATGAACCATCCAGTACTTGCTCTGATTTGTATGGCAGCTGGCGCAGTAGTTACCGCAGTAACGTGTGTAACTCTGAAGAAAGTTCGCAAAGCGAAAATGATGCAAGCAGCCGCTTAATACCCCTACCCCCAAATGGCTCCTATGGCTTGGGCAATGTCGCCCAAGCCATGATTTTCTCTCATGGTGACACTCTATGTCTGATTTAACGATGTCCGATACACAAACGATTCAAACTCAAGCTAAGCATCCGATGTTTTTCCTGATGAACAACGTGATTCAAAACTACGCTTGGGGCAGTACTACTTCTGTTAACCAACTGTTTGGCATTGAAAACCCAACGGGCGAACCACAAGCAGAAGTATGGATGGGCGCGCATCCAAACGGTTGCTCATTGGTGATGGTAAACGGTGAAGAGACCAAACTGTCTTCACTGATTGCTCAAGACATGAATGCCTTTCTGAGTGAAGAAGTCACAAACCGTTTTGGTGAACTTCCATACCTGTTTAAAGTGCTTGCCGCTGAGAAAGCACTGTCGATTCAGGTTCACCCAAACAAACAACAAGCAGAATTAGGCTTTGCACTGGAAGAAAAACAAGGCATTCCCCTAACCGCTGCAAACCGTAACTACAAAGATCCAAACCACAAACCTGAGTTGGTTTACGCGCTAACCGAATACCAAGCGATGAATGGCTTCCGCCCAACAAGTGAAATCATCAGCTTCTTCTCTGAGCTGGCAATTCCTGAGCTACAAGGCTTGGTGGATGATCTAATCGCAAACCAGACGCCAACAGGCTTGGCGACCTTCTTCTCGGGTCTACTGTCACTAGAGGGCGAACAGAAAGAGATGGCGTTGACGGTGCTATTGGCTCAAGCTCGCATCACCGACTTACCTCTGTTCAACCTTATTCTTGAGCTAGAGAAGCAATACCCTGGCGATATTGGTTTGTTTGCACCACTGATGCTTAATGTCATTACCCTACAACCGGGCGATGCCATGTTCTTAGATGCAGAAACGCCACACGCTTACTTGAAAGGTACAGGTCTTGAGATCATGGCGAACTCAGACAACGTACTGCGCGCGGGTCTGACACCAAAATACATGGACGTGAAAGAGCTCGTTGCGTGCACACGCTTCAACGAGAAGCCATTCGACAGCCTATTGCTTGCACCAAACGAAATCGAAGACATGTTGGAATACCCAATTCCCGTGGACGATTTCAAATTCGCCATCGTTAAACAAGCTCACCAGCGTACTCTAGAAGTTCAAACCGCTGAGATCCTTATGCCTCTGGATACCAAACTTGTGCTAACTCACGCAAACGGCGAAACATGCGTGGTTGAAAAAGGACACTCTGTTTTCATTCCGGCTTACGCAAAACAGGTCACTTTGAATTGTGAAGGTCGTGTTGCGCGCGCTTACAGCTAATCGTTATTATTAATAGTACGCCACTAAAACCAACGCCTCGCCACTCGCGGGGCGTTTTGCTTTTAACCCTAGTCTTTTTACCCCTAGTAAAGCAATGGTTAATTAAGCACTATAGTCTTGATCCAAAACAGAAAAATTTCCCTACAAAACCAAGAAACTGTGTAAGACTTATTGAGTAGCCCTGTTGATAAAGGTGGCAAGATGACTCATAGAAACGCTCGCTCTCTTCATGCCATTATCGGCGCACTCGTCGGTGATGCAGCATCTCTCGGATTTCATTGGCTTTACGATCAAGAACTCATCAGGCAGTTTGGTTCTCCGCATCCGGAATTTCATCAACCTAACCGAACTGAATACCATGACAAAGGTTATTTTGCCCACGGTAGTAAGCAGGTTGGTGACCTCACCCACTATGGCGCACAGCTTGTTGCCATGTTAGACGCCTTGGTTCAAACCGGACACTACGACGAAGCGCGTTACATTCGCTCCTTTCGAGAGTGGTTTGATTTTGGTGGTAAATGGCAGGGCTATACAGACAAACCGACTAAACAAACACTGCTCAACATTCATGAGTTGGAAGCCAAAGAACTGCGTGTGACCCTATGTGGGGCTGACGACACGCAAAACCCAGCACTATCTAAGCTTCCGCCGTTGGTGGCTTTTCATTCCGATGATGACAAACTCGCTAAACTGGTCGATTCCGCAGTGCGGGTTACCAATAACAACGACACCGCAGTTATGTATGCCCAAGCTATCGCAGTGATGATTCAGATGGCGTTGCAAGGCGCTGCGCCCAAAGCGTGTGTGATGGCAGCTCAGACGGTTTCTCCAAAGATTGCTAACAATATTCAACGTGCAGAAGCGATGAGCGGCAGAACCGCCACCAGCGTTGCGGAGTCCGTTGGGATGCATTGCGGTTTAGACGCTTCGTTTGTGGTGATTTGTCATTTGTTGATGAACTCAGAAAGCTATGAAACCACCATGCGTGAAAACATTTACTGTGGCGGCGATTCAAGTGGGCGAGCTATTCCGCTCGGTGCCATTCTTGGGGCAAGTTACTACGACACACCAATGTCGATTCCAAATCACTGGATGGATAAAACTGCACTACCTCGCCGTTTACTGCAGTGTTTATAAAAGAAGGGGATGTTGCGGATTCAGGGCAAAAAAGAGGCCCATGAGAGCCTCTTGCTATGCGTTACTCGGCGGGTACTGCCACTGAGCGGAACTTGAAAAGCTTCTTAGGAGCTTTGGTTAACAAAATGCCAAACATAAGAGGTAGCATTAAAATAATCGACTGCTCTGAAAGCATTTCTCCATTAATAAACGCGGATAGGAATAACGCGACCAAAGGGAAAATCAGAAAACAAATCGAAGCTTGAAACGGTGTCGAAACCTGACCCAGTTTAAAGTAAGCCACAATACCGCCAACACTTGCCACAAAGCCAAGATAAACCACCGCTAGAACTGAGTCGTAAGTAAACGCCAATACATCAATTTGCTCAAAGACTGCTGATAAAGCAAATAGTAGAAGAGAAGCAATAAAACAAGGCAGTGCATTATAAGTCAGCACCTGAATGTCCTTACAGTATTTTTGAACTAGCACATACATCACTGCATGCATTGCCACCGCGAGAGCTAATGACATCGTACCCAGTAAGTAATCTTCCCCACCCAGTTGCATCTCGTTGCCCAAAATCAGACAAAGACTTACCACTGCCGTCAACAAGCCAAACACTTGGTGACGCGCTAAACGCAGCCCTAAAAACAGGCCAGACATTAGCATCACCGCAACCGGCATGTTGGCAAAAATAATCGATGCAAGACCCGATGAGATGTATTGCTCTCCGTAAATCATCAGAGTAAACGGCATCGCAAAGTAGAAAACAGCCACGATAAAAATCCAATGACGCTTACCCTTTGGGAACATCAAAGGTTGTTTGAATGCTTTTGCCATCACAAACAGCAAAGGCGCAGCAAGGAAAAAACGCATACCTGTGGCAAGAACAGGGGGAATAGAGTGCAATGCGACTTCCATTGCGAACCAAGTGGTTCCCCAGATCAAACACACGGATAGAAAGAGTACAGCAGTAAAAGATTTTGAATTCATGACGACGACTTACTTAAAACAATTAATATTCACTGGCTTGTTTCACCAGATTGACGTGCCACATTTTAAAAACTTCCATCTAGAAATGTTTTACCATTTACAAACACTATTTAAATAGATGTGGAAATTTATTCTACAAAATCCTTAATTAGAGAAAATTTACTCCACAAAAAAGACACATGGCAATATCATTGTTTTATTTGTGGTTTTAGAAAGCTATAAAGTGTGCGATCCAAGTTGAGCACAGTAAATCGTTCTAAATGGAGTTTATCCTTCATAAATCACATGTACTAACCACTCCATCACCTTAACGGCGTAGTAGTGTGATGGCTGGCAACATATATAAAACCAATGGCATATATAATTCTTTAGCAATCCTTAACGCTCTGACTGAGCTTCGCCCTAGCCTGAGCCAATGCAGGCTAGGGTATTTTTTTAGGGTTCGCACAGACAAGTAAAGCTGTCAGAGAGTCTCAGCAAAGTTAAAAATGCACCAGTCATTAACTGGTGCATAAAGCGAAAGGTTGAATACTGACTAATCTAAAAGATTATAGAGATTCAAAGCCAACACTAGCTTCCGTATAGCCTTTTCTTTCTGAATTGTAGTCGATAGCAACATTCAAGTGACCTGATAGTTCACCTTCTGCGGCATAAACTGGGCAAGTTGCAACATGTGAAAGGTACGTTGCCTCTGTCGGCTTCATAAAGTAGTAAATTTGCTGCAACTCACACTCACCTACGCTCTTACCAGATGACTGAAGACTTGCTCTTTGCTGATGAAAGTTAGGAGCAGCATCTAAAAGGTAGCTTGGTGTTAGCGTGTAGATATGAGTCTGATAGATATCGGTAAACTCGTGGCCCGCTTTGTACATTTGGCTGCCCATATCGTAAACGACGTTTAAGTGCCAATAAGCAATTTCGGATTCATCCGTAACTTGCGCACCAGGTTTTGAGTACATACAAGTAATCTGGCTATGTGGGGTTTCCATATCTTGATCAGCCATGTGGCCTCTCTTGATAGACTGGATACCACAACGATGCAGCGTAAAACCAGAAGACGCCATACGATCATGGACTTGATGAGCAGATTCAAACTTTGTATGTACTCCCTCAGGCGTGCTACTGGTGATATCAACTGAGTTGTTGGCATGAGCTTGTAGGCTAATACCAGCGATGAAGACGACTGCAACTTTTATATTTTTCATAGTAATGTTCTATTCTCCTCATTAGATTCGAGAGGGAAACTAACTCACCAAACAAATATGAAACAACTTTAATATAGAAATTTGTGATATTAGATCCATATATCAGGACTAAAATTACCACAAAATCATATAAAACCCTTTTTATTCATATAATTAACAGCAAATCAACTCAGTAAAAGCCTGTTTTATTCTCCCTTCTAGAACGAACGCTTGCCAAATGTGCTTAAACTTTATTTTACTTTCATAGTCTGCTTACAATGAAAGATAACCAACTGAGAGAGCATGTATGGACCTTAACTTGTTAAAAACGTTTGATGCGGTCATGAAGTCAAAAAGCGTCAACGATGCCGCTACCGCGTTAAACATCACTGCGCCCGCCGTGAGTCACGCACTCAACAAGTTAAGAGATCAATACCAAGATCCCCTCTTTGTTCGTCAAGGCAGAGGTATCGTGCCGACGAATTTCGCGATTGAGTTACACGCAGAAATCAAAGAGCCTTTAAGCCTATTGATCAACGGGTCGAAATCTCGTCAAGAATTCACGCCAGAAACCAGCCAACGCACGTTTCGAATCTCTAGCCATAAAGATATCGATTTAATGCTCGTGCCTGCCTTGGCGAAATACAAATCTCAGCATGCGCCATTGGTATCTATTGAAGCGGATGTGGAACACTTAAACGAACAAGACCGTCAAGACGACTTAAGACGTCGACGCGTGGATGTGATCCTTGCTACCGTGCCTTTGACGGATCATGGTTATCACAATGAATTGCTGTTTGAACAGGAACTTATGGTGACTGTAAGCCAAGATCATCCTCGTATTCAAAACACGCTAACGTACGACGACTTCATGCGTGAGTCTCATGTAACTTGGCGAACGCAGCGGCTCAACACCAACGCTTTAGACTCTTTGATCATCGAAGATACGCTTCCCCCGAGACAAGTGGCTTATTCCACCGGCTCGACCATGACAGCGCTACAGTTAGTGTCACAAACCGACTGGATATGCGTTACCTCGCGTTGGTTCTCTGACAACTTAGCAAGCAAGCTCGGATTGAACGCTTTCCCGTTGCCCTTTGAAGCCAATAAGGTACCTATTTACATGACTTGGCACCAATCACAGAAGAACGACAAAGGACATGAATGGCTGAGGAATGCGATTAAACAAGCGGTCTCGCAATCCATTGAGTAACAGACGAACAATAGCAGTACACCCATAGAAAAAGGGCAAAGCGTGCTGCTTTGCCCTTGATGTCATTAGCCTTCGAATAACCAGTTTTGCCAACTCTGCATTCTCAAAATTACTTTACGTACAATGCTGAACATTTCCCATTTCGGTGAGTACACCGCGACGTGTGCATCAGTGCCAGATGGCAATGGCATGTCTTTGACTAAGTTTGGATTATCCAATTCCACTTTCACTAAGATTCGGCCACCAGCAGGAATCTGCTCTGGGTACTTCATGTTACCTGATGGTGATATCGCGCCCTGAGCAAAAATGTCATTCACTTGTGTCACATGCGCCTTGTATGCATGACCGGGAATAGTATTGAAGGTCACTTCTGCCGGATAACCGACTTTCACATATCGCGCTGGTGCTTGCTTAAATGCAGCAAACAGCTGTTTATCTTCTTTGTGAACAAAGGTCAGGTTGCCTTGAAACGGCACAATACGACTCTTCATACCCGGACGCAGCGCCACTTGCGTGACATACCCATCCGTTGGTGCGGTAACGGTGGTTTTGCTCAGATTAAACTGTGCAACCTCAAGCTCGGATTGGTATTTGCTTTGATTGGCTTTTTGCTCCAGTAATTGGTTCTCAATGTTGTCGATTTTCTCTTGAGAAGAGTATCCTTTGCTACCCAGCTTTTTGTATCTCGCTAATTCAGATTGGTAAAAATCAATCGCTGATTCCGTACGTTTGATGTCACCTTGAATACGGTTCACTTTGTCTTTAAATGGCGTGTCGTCAATTTGATAAAGTGGATCACCCGCTTTCACTTGCTGGTTTCCTTGCACATACACTTGGGTAACCATGCCTTCTACCTGAGAAGTGATTGGCGTCGTCACGCTATACAAACGCGCCATACGAGAAACCGGTTGATACATCGCCATGTAGAGAAAAATCCAACCAACGATGAACATGCCAATGACCGACGCAGTAGTGAGTGTCCACTTGGTTTTAGGCACACGAAATACTCGAAACACGATAACGCACAGCGCTACGTAACTTAGGATGATGAGTGTTTCCATTATTCTTCCCCTCTCGCTTGCTCAAGTTGATTGATGCGAGCCAACAGCTGCTCGTAATCTTGTTGAGATATAGAAGGCTTAGCACCTAACCAGTTTTTCTTCTCTCCGTCGTACATGGTTGCCCAGATCCAAAGGAACGGCCAAATCACATGGAGAAAGAACAAGCTCACCCATCCCGCAACATGAATCGCATCGGCATGAGGGTGGTTACGTTTTTTCGCAATTTCGTAGGGAATATCGTGTAGGGCAATCAATCCAAAAATCAGAATCAATAGCACCACAAATAAGATCGCCAGAGAGGCGTAGTCCAGGGTTAAATTCATTGTGGAAGCTCCTAGTTTAAGACGTTCTAGACATTTAAGACGCGCTAAACACTGCTAAAACGTAACTGAGTGATGACTTTCCTTAAGCTTGTCGCTCCGTCGCAATGAAGAAATAGTAGGATGAGGCTTACATCAGGACTATTGATTCCTGTTTAAATGACAGTTTAGCAATATTTAATTGTCCATAAAATCATCAAGTTAGACCTCTATACCCATTCAAGTTATGAATAGTTTCATAATAAGCAGGACAGGATCGAATCTCGCTTTCTATAGATAGAAAAAAAGCGATACCAATATTGATATCGCTTTGGATAAGGTTGCAAGACCAGTAAATATTCCGAAAAAATCGATTGGACCCCTCCATCTCTCTAAACGGGTATTAATAACCCGGCACAAGCAACAAACCTAAAATCACTTTTATTCTTTGACTGTTCAAAATGGAATTGAAATTATGTTATAACATAACACTAATTCAATTAACTGACAGTTATTGCTTAGTGATAAGAGTCACAGAACAAACCCGTGAAGAATTTAAAGTGCCCCAAAGCATACATATAAAAAGAGCAGAGACGAGTCTCTGCCCTTTTACCTACGCTTAATAATTAAGCTTGATAGAAAACGCTTCTTCCCGACAAATTAGCGCTGTATTAACTTCTGTATGCGTTATTTCTTCGCGTGGAACATCGCTTGCCCACTCTTGTCTTTATTCGACCAGAAATTGATGTTGAACTGAGCATCATCGCTCATCTCAATACGATGCCAGTACTGCGGTGGGCTGGTAGCAAACTGGCCTGCATTAATCACCACCACTACTTCTGCTTCTGTGGCGTGTTCATCAGCAAAGCCGTAGTAAGTCACTTGCCCTTCCATGACACACAACTGTCCAAACACACCCTCAGCGGTATTGTGATGAGTCAGTAGCGCTGGTGGCACATTGTCTTTAGTGAAGAAAGGCGTTGAACGTTGAACAGTCCAGTCTTTAGGAATTCGTAGATGCGACATAATGATACCCTCTCTAATTACAATTCTTTTCGTTTAAATCGGTTAAGCCTGACCGGCTTGAGACAACTCTCGAAGTAGTGGAAATGCTTGCGTAACTTGTTCTCCCGTCACGACGAAGCCCATGAGTCGGCTATTTTCATCTTCTACCTTAGCAGCAATGCCTGTTTGAGAAATCTGCACGCTCCAATTCGTCACCGAACTAAAATCGCCTGCCAATTGAATTGGGTAGCTCGGCGTTTTGACCTTTACCATCATAGGCGGTAGTTTCAACTCTGCTTCTTGCTCCAGTAGTTGTTTCCCTAAAACATTGGCACTTAGCACGATCGGTTGGAGATACGGCATCATTCGACCTTGGATCTCAGCACAATCGCCTAATGCGAACACATTGGCTACTGATGTCTGTAATCGAGTATCCACCTCGATGCCTTTATTCACGCTCAACCCACAAGCCTTCGCTAACCAAGTATTAGCACGTAAACCCGCAGCTGAAATCACTACATCGGCTTCGATTGCTTTACCTTTGCTCAAGCTTGCCACCAGCGAATCATCTGAGTGATTGATCGCAACAACCCCAGTCTCCAACGCAAGTTGAATACCTTGCTGCTTAAGTTGGTTTTCGAGCGGCAATGCGACGAATTCAGGAATCAGGTTAGCGAGCAAACGGGGATTTGGCTCAACCACCGTAACGGCTTTACCACTGGCTGCAAGATCCATAGCGATCTCGACCCCGATCAAACCACCACCCATCACTAGAATTCGTTTCGCACGGCTGATTTGCTCTTCCGCTAATTGATATTCTTGTAGCGAGTTTAGCGTTATCACCTCAGGTGCTGCATCGCCAGATATTGGCGGCACAAAGGCTTTCGCGCCTGTCGCAAATACCAATTTGGAGTAAGGATAGACTTGACCATTGACTACCACTTGCTGAGCTTGCACATCGACATGCTCAATCATGGTATGGGCAAATAACTCAATGTTGTGTTCCTGTGCAAACGCTTCTCCACTCTTAACCACTAGGTCCTGGGCGGTTTGCTTATTGCTAAATACATGACTCAAATCGGGCTTGTTGTATTCCGCGCCATCATCAGCAGTAAACACTTGCAGCTGAATATGTGCGTCCATTCGACGCACTGTTTTCACCAATTGGTAAGCCGCAAAGCCGCTACCAATAATCACAATAGGTGCTTGCATATTCGCCCCCTTACCCGTTGTATTCGACAAAGACGTCTTTACCCAAATGGCATTCTGGGCACAAGAAGTAATCTGGCACTTCAGACCATGCCGTGCCCGGTTCAACGCCTTGATTAGGCTCGCCTTTAGCTGGGTCGTATACCCAATTACAAACGGTGCAAACCATGCATTGACAATCTGCGGGATGCGCCTCAGTACTAGGGTTGCTAGGAACAGCATCTACTACCGCTTGTGTTGCTACTTGTGCAACGGGTTGTGATTGAACTTGTGGTGCAGACGCAGCAATCGCCGGAGAAATAACAGGACTTGTCAGGTCATGCTTTGCCCACAATTTCGCGATGTTCTGACCATGTTCGCGACATTCACGCATCGCTTTACCATCTGGTCGCCATTTGGTTTTCAAACTCACTGCGGTTTCAAAACCTGCGTCGGTCAATCGAGCATGGATACGATCCACCGCGCCACCATTCCACCCGTAGCTACCGAATGCAGCGGCCTTTTTCGCTTTAAAGCGCAGACCGGTAATTTCTTCTAGCATGCCTGCGATCTTCGGCATCATGACGTTATTCATGGTAGAAGAACCAACCAAGATGCCTTTTGAGCGGAATACATTGGCGAGAATTTCATTCTTATCATGCTTAGAAACATTAAAGACTTTGACCGCCACGCCAGGGTCAACATCGTGAATGCCTTGCGCAATGGCATCGGCCATCATTCGAGTGTTGTTTGACATAGAATCGTAGAAAATCGTAATGCGATCTTCTTGATAATTGTCTGCCCACGCCAAGTATTGCTCGATGATTTGAACCGGATTATCGCGCCATACAATACCGTGTGACGTTGCGATCATGTCGACAGGCAAGTTGAAGCTCAGCACTTCTTTGATTTTAGCGGTTACCAAGCTGCTAAATGGCGTTAGGATGTTTGAGTAGTAACGCAAACACTGCTCCATCAATTCATTTTGGTCCACTTCATCATTGAACAGACGTTCATCGCAGTAGTGCTGACCAAATGCGTCATTGCTGAATAACACTGCATCGCCAGTTAGGTAAGTCATCATGCTGTCTGGCCAATGCAGCATCGGTGCTTCCACGAACACCAATTGCTTACCGTTACCAATATCAATGCTCTCGCCCGTTTTCACGGTTTTGAAGTTCCACTCAGGATGGTGGTGATGACCTACAATCGAATCAATCGCCGCTTCTGTACAGTAAATTGGCGTGTTCGGAATTTTCTCCATCAATGCCGACAATGCGCCTGAGTGATCTTCTTCAGCATGGTTTACCACAATAAAGTCGATAGACTTAAGGTCGATTTCCATTTCTAAATTTTGGATGAATTGTTGACTGAATCGATGATCGACCGTATCAATCAATACGGTTTTCTCTTCACGAATTAGATAACTGTTGTAGCTGGTACCTTTTGTCATTTTGTATTCTGTACCGTGGAAGTCTTGAACTTCCCAATCGCGTTGACCTACCCAGTGGATGTTGTTTTTTACGTGAATTGTCATAATTACTACCTTGAATGACGGGATAAACAAAAATAATTTCTTCTTGTATTGCACTGGGCGTGCCAACTTTTAATTAATATACATTTCAATATCTTAATTAAAACCCAACTTTAAAAACTGTCATTTAGACACAGTTGAAAATTGTCATTAAGACACTACAATAGTCATATTGACACAATCGGTATTGGCTATGACTTCTTTAATCGCGCAATGGCTGCACATCACGCAAGACCTTAACTCAGCGCTCACTCAACAGGCTCGCTTCGATACGTTATTAACCACGATTCGAGACGTATTGAAGTGTGACTCTTCTGCCCTTCTTTTGTATGAAGACCAGCACTTTAAACCTTTAGCGATCAATGGATTGGCGAAAGAAGTGCTTGGACGCCGTTTCTCCATTGAGCAACACCCAAGGTTAGAAGCCATAGCCCGAGCAGGCGATATCGTGCGCTTTCCCTCTGACAGCGACTTACCTGATCCATACGATGGCTTGATTCCAAACCACGATGACAAACTGCATGTCCATTCCTGTCTTGGTCTACCTCTGCTGATAGACGATCAACTGATTGGTGCCATTACTATTGACGCCTTCGACCCCAACCAATTTGATGGGCTACGCAACCAAGAGTTACGTTTTGTCAGCGCGTTGGCAGCAGGTGGCCTACACACTGCACTCCTACTAGAACAACTAGAGACACAAGCGAGCCTGCCACGTGATTCTTACGCCGAGAAGCGCACCTTAAGTAATGAAATCATTGGCAACTCTAAGGGCATGCAAAATCTTCAAGAGCAGATTGATGCAGTCGCCGATACTGAATTGTCTGTGCTGGTGATGGGAGAAACGGGCGTAGGTAAAGAGTTAGTTGCCAGCGCTATTCACCATCGTTCTAGCCGCTCTAGCAATACCTTGGTTTACCTAAACTGTGCGGCGCTGCCAGAATCAGTGGCGGAAAGCGAGTTGTTCGGTCATATCAAAGGTGCTTTTACAGGCGCGATCAGCAATCGCAAGGGTAAGTTCGAACAAGCCGACGGCGGCACACTGTTTTTGGATGAAGTTGGCGAACTGTCGTTAGAACTGCAAGCTAAGTTACTTCGAGCTCTACAATACGGCGACATTCAACGTGTGGGTGATGACCGCCATATTCGAGTCAACACACGCATTGTCGCCGCCACCAACCGTATATTACATGAAGAAGTGACCGCTGGGCGCTTCCGAGCCGACTTGTATCACCGTCTAAGCATCTTCCCGCTTCATGTTCCGCCTCTTCGTGAACGTGAAGACGATGTGGTGTTGTTAGCGGGCTTTTTCGCCGAACGCTTGAGAAGCAAATTGGGATTAAACAGCATTCGTTTGTCCCCTACTTTGGTGCTGGCACTCAAAGACTATTCATGGCCAGGCAATGTTCGGGAACTTGAACATGTCATTAAACGTGCTGGTGTTTTGGCAAAAGCGCGTACTCATTCCATGGACATTGA
Organism: Vibrio sp. 10N.222.52.B12; assembly: GCF_002875385.1. Lineage (NCBI taxonomy): Bacteria > Pseudomonadati > Pseudomonadota > Gammaproteobacteria > Vibrionales > Vibrionaceae > Vibrio > Vibrio sp. 10N.222.52.B12. The sequence goes on from NZ_MDAW01000110.1 coordinate 50,903, forward strand.
GTTAGTCGAACAAGATTTTGATATTAGAACGCCGAATCAGAACATCAAGAACGTAGAGGAAACGGAGCAAAACTCTCGGCTTGCGCTACCAGAAGGCGGATTGAAGCCTGCCACAGACACCTTCCAAAAAGCGATGATTGTTCGAGCTCTGGAAGAGAATCAAGGCAACTGGGCAGCAACGGCACGTCAGCTTGAAATAGATAACGGCAATTTACACCGATTAGCGAAACGCCTAGGGATAAAATAGGGATTGGGTAAAAAGCGCGTGAGATGGTGGAATTACGCAGGAAAATCGATCTTGCTTGTGTCAAAATGCGCCATCTCAATCGACAAGTCATAAAGTAATGAATTATCAAGCTGCTATTTTTGACATGGATGGTTTGCTCCTCGATACGGAACGTGTCTGCATGCGCATTTTCCAAGAAGCGTGTGAAGCACAAAACCTCCCATTCTATAAAGACGTTTACCTTTCAATCATTGGTCGCAATGCAGCAGGCATTGAAGTGATTTTCCGCAAAGCTTATGGGGATGATCTTGACCGATTGCACAAAGAGTGGCGTGACCGATACGATGCAGTGGTAAAACATCAAGCGATACCAGTGAAAGATGGCGTAGTTGAATTGCTAGAGTGGGTGAAGGAAAAAGGCATTCCTACCGCAGTGGCAACATCAACAGCGAAAGAAGTAGCACAGAAGAAGTTGGAACTGGCGGGCCTAAGCAAGTATTTCGACAACTTAACGACAGGTTGTGAAGTGTCACACGGCAAACCAGATCCAGAGATCTACCTGCTTGCAGCAAATCGTCTTAACGTAGATCCAACCAAATGTATCGCGTTTGAAGATTCCAACAATGGCGTACGTTCTGCAGTAGCGGCGCACATGGTTACTTTCCAAATCCCAGATCTTGTTGAACCTTGCGAAGAAGTTCGTGCCTTTGGCCATACGATTGTTCCTTCCTTGCATCACGCATTAGCTGAGTTAAAACAGGCATAGCCCGTTCCCACTCATCTAACTGACTAAAAACGCTCCATCTTTTGGGGCGTTTTTTGTGGATAATATTTACCCAACTTTACACTGAGATGTGTAGTTCTATTCACAACATTGATGGATAATCACTCGCATAACCACAAATAAAACGAGGATTAATTCATGCTCAACAAGAAGCCATTAACTTGGCAAACCATTACATTGCACTGGATAACGGGGCTTGCCTTTATCGGTGTATTCGCGCTTGGCCTTTACATGGTTGATTTGCCACGCAGCCCAGAAAAGTTTGAGTGGTATGGCATCCACAAATCACTAGGCGCTATCATTTTAGTTGTCGCTCTTATCCGTCTAGTGTGGCGCTTAAAAGAAGGCGCTCTGCCACCCGCTTCAGAAATGCCTGCATGGCAAGATAAAGCGGCCAAAGCGGTACACGGTATCCTTCTGCTCGCTACTTTGGCAATGCCTATCTCTGGTATCGCAATGAGCGCAGGTGGCGGCCGAGCAGTCGATATCTTCGGTTGGGTTATTATCGCTGAAGGTCCAGAAACCCCTTGGCTTCAAGAACTCGGCTCAACCATTCATCACTCTGCAGTGGAAATTCTGATTGCCGTGTTTGTTCTCCACGTTGCTGGCGCAATCAAACACCAAGTGGTCGACAAAGATGGCACCATTTCTCGAATGCTTGGTCGCTCATAGAATCTACATAGATACAAAAACGCACTCTTGATTGGGAGTGCGTTTTACTTTTAGCTCATCAACATCTCTGAAGAATCGAGCGGTTGAGGTTCTACCGTCTGCTTCTTCTGCCAACGGTCGATCACAAGCGTCGCAATCAAATCCCCTTCCACATTAACAGCGGTGCGGAAGGTATCTAGCGGTCTTTCTATCACCAATAAAATCGCAATCGCTTCCAGCGGAATACCCGCAGCTAACAGCACTAACTGCATCCCCGACATGGAGCCCGAAGGCATACCCGGCGCACCAACGGAAGAAACCATTGCCATGATGAAGATCATCACCAATCCAGTGGTACTCAAATCCACACCAAACAACTGTGCTAGGAAAATCGCAGCGACACCTTCAAATAGCGCGGTACCATCCATGTTCATTACAGAGCCGAGTGGCAACACCATGCTACTGACTTCTGGCGCGACATCTAAATTGTCTTCCGCACTTTGTTTTGCCAAAGGCAGCGCCGCCGCACTTGATGACGTTGCAAACGCCATGGCTAATGGTGCTGAAATCGCTTTAAACAGCGCAACTGGAGAAATGCCCGTCATTACCTTGGCAATCGTGGGTAACACGACTAACCCATGCACCATCGTGAGGACAAACACCAGTAACGCAAACAAGGCGAGTTGCTGAATCAGATTCCCACTTGAGGTCAGTGTGATATCAAACACGATCGCAAAAATAGCAATCGGAGACAGCTTAACGATGCCTCGAATCATGGTGTTGACGCTTTTATTCAGCCCCGAAATCACCGCTAACAAAGGATGACCCGATGGAACAGACAGCAAAATCGCAACGCCTGCCATAAAGGAGAAAACTACGATCGCCAGTAAGTTACCATTCGCCAGTGCAGCAAACGGGTTCACCATCGCCATCTTAACGAGATTAGAGAGTATGGCGGCACCACCTGCGCCTTGCTCATCAATCAAATGGACATCACTACCCACAGAAACGCTTTGGCTAAGTGGCTCCCATGCAGGCAATGCTAACGACGCACCAAGTCCTAAACTAATGGCAATTAAGGTGGTGAAACTGTAGAAGAGCAGTGTTCGCCCACCCAGCGCTTTAAGGCGAACGGTTGAGCCAATATTGGTGATGCCTTCGACAAGAGAAAACAGCACCATCAAGCCCACCACCATTTTCAGTAAGCCGAGGTAGACCGTTTTGCCCAACATTAAAATTTGGTAGTAATCACTCGACAGTAAAAGCGATTTGTCTGTCAACCCATGGTCGACTAAAAGAAGGATGGCTTGAGCCCCACCCCACGCAAGTAGGGCAGAAATAAGAAGTTGAACGGGCAAAGAGAGTTGCAAATGACGCATAAAAAACACCTAGCGCCACAAGTCCTGATGATTTGGGCGCTCGATAAAAATGAAAAAATGGAAGTGAAGAGTCACGGCTTGGATTAAGACCAAGAGCCTTTGTAATATGGGTTCAATAAACCTTTTACTCGTTTAAGCACTACCAAAGCCGACACGCGGAACCAACCGAAAATAACGCGCTGATGCAGCCTAAAGATCGTGTCGTACAAGCGGCGAACGTAGCGTCCACGCAATACGAGTTTGTCATTCATCAATGCGCCAACCGCGTAGTCATGCCCGAGTGCGACAACCATCCCGCCGTCTTTGAATACAAACGGCTTTAGCTCTTTGCCTTTCACCAAGCGTTTAAATTGCTTCGCCAAATGCGCCGCAGCTTGGTTGGCAGCTTGAGCTCGTGGTGGCACGATGCTTCCATCTTCTTGTGGGCATTCAGCGCTATCACCAATGACGAACACGTTTTCATCAAGAGTGGTTTGCAGTGTTGGCAACACTTTAAGTTGGTTAATGCGGTTGCTTTCAAGACCATCAAGATTCGCTAACCAATCCGGGCATCGAATCCCTGCCGCCCAAATTTGTAGATCCGCAGGAATGACTTCATTTTCCGTCACGATACGGTCTGCTTCTGCACGCTGAACCTTAGTGTTTAAGCGAACGTTAACGCCCTGCTTTTGTAGTTTCTTCAGTACCTTAGCAGACATGCACTCAGCACTTGCAGGTAACACACGATCTGCCGCTTCGATGAGTGTAATCGAAAGCTGAGTATCATCTTGATAGCGGTTTAATTGCTTGCTGACTTTCGCCCATTCGGCCGCTAACTCAACACCAGTTGCGCCAGCACCCACGATAGAAACACGATGTGAACCACCGTTCGCTAGCATTTGTTTCATCTGTTCCCAAGCTTTTTCTGCTTGAGAAGCCGAATCTAAGAACAAACAATGATCGCTTACGCCCGGAATTTTGAAATCGTTACTGATCGCGCCAACGGCAATCACGAGGTAATCGTATTTCAATGTTTGCTCTGGAGAGAATTCTGCGCTCACCGTAATCGTTTTATTTACACGGTCTAAGCCTGACATGCGCGCTTGAACATATTGGTAACCGTGACAAGCAGCATGAAGACGAAACGCAACCGAATCGAGCTCATTATCAAACGTTCCCGCCGCAATCTCATGCAGTCTTGGTTTCCATAAGTGATGAGAAGATGGCTCAACCAAAGTAACGGTATGGTCAGATTTGCCTGCAAAACTGCTCGCTAAACGCGTGACCATTTCTAGACCCGCAGCAGCACCACCGACAACAACAAAATTCGACATACTCCCCTCCCGGAAACCATCTATCGAAAGATAAAAATCAAAAACGCAGCAAATACGTTTGGAATGGCGGGCATTATATTGAGTTGCAAATAAATGATAATAAGCAGAAAAAGAAAATAACTATTACGGATTTGTAATAATGAAAACTAAACATCTGAACCTTTTGAATAAACAAAAAAAGCCACCACTTTTCAGTGATGGCTCTTATCGATACATAATTGGTTATGAAAAATCTTTTGAGATAATGTTTTCAATATTTCTTTCTGCTAGTGCAGCAATGGTCAACGCAGGGTTTGCACATCCATTGTTTCCAGGAATAAGCGCCCCATCAATAACATAAAGACCATTGTATCCATCTACACGCCCAAATAGGTCTGTCGCTTTCCCCATTTCCATTCCTCCAACTGGATGCGCACCAGTAAAAATAACGTCGGAGAAACCCTGAGCTCCTATTCGTTGCCAGTTAGCTCGTGCAACTTTGTTGTTTACTGCTCTTAAGGCATCCGTTGCATCTTTCTCGTTCTCTTTCGGATAATGAAGAACCGCATCATCGATAGAGGCATCATAATAAAAATGACCTCGATTCTTAAAGTCCGCAGTCACGGATAGCATCATAGAAATCCCTACGTCGGCAATACCAGCATTTGCCCAGTTTTCTGCTGCGACCGGGCTTCTTCCGGCTTCATCAACATAAATTGCTGTAGGAGAAGGGGAAGCTTGAGCAACACCAGCAGGTAATCCAAATAACGACTGTCTAAATGCCATTCGGTTGCCATTATCGCCCCAGTTCTTGCCGACATATTCATTTAACTCCGGCAAGTCTCCTCTCTCTTTTGCTCTAACAAGCATACGTGTTGTGTGGTAAGAACCAGCCGATAGAATAAGCTTGTCGCACGTAATCATTTTTTGTTGAACAACATTGCCGTGAGCATCGAGCTCTTGAATGTCTAATTCATAAATATCACCATTCATTCGAATGTTGATCAGTTCATGCTTGTGGTGGAAAGTGACATTCCCTGTTGCCTCTGCTAATGGAATATAGTTTTGCCCAAGGTCATTCTTACAACCGTTGCTATTACCGAAATTAGTTAGGCCAATAGTTGCTGAAGGTAAGCTTTTCCCTTTGAGTTCTTGCCTGATAACATCCCAATTCCAGTTACCTTCGATAAGATAAGGAGAGTAGCCTGCTTTTGAAACTTCTCTATTCCAATCTCGACAATGCTTAAACGGCGCACTGGCAAAAACATCTTTAGGCATATTGCTGTAGTTTAAGATGGATTTCACTCTTGGATAATAAACGTCCACCATTTCTTTGTAAGAAAGCTCGTTAGGGTAAAGTTTCTTGAAATGCTCTTCCTTTGGAACAACCATAACACCGGTATAAATCACCGAGCCTCCACCTACTGCAGTTCCTAATAATAGATCGGAACCATCTTGGTTGTTTTCTCCCGGCTTATCGACAATATCAAGAACACCACCGAATTTTTCGATACTACGTGGAGTAATCGTTTGAAGGAATGGAAGATCAAACGTGAGTGCAGGAAACGTGGTCTTTGTTCTTTGCCAAAACATCCGCTTGTCAGCCAACATATCATGTGCAAATACCGCTCGCTTTGGGTCATTAGGCCAGCGGTTTCCTCTTTCAATTACCGCCGTTTTGATGCCAGCAAGACCAAGTCGATAAGCGCTAATTGCACCACCAAAGCCGCTCCCAATGATAACGACCGGCAAATGGCCATTTATTTGAGGAGGGCGTTCAAAAAGCTCTGGTAGATAACTTTCTAAAACAGGTAAACCTTTAAACTTATCAATCGGTTTTTCATTTTCTGGGCGAAAGAAGAAAGCCTGAGCCTTTGGAGAGGTGACACTCATACCAGCAGCAACCGAGGTAGCAACACAAGATTTTAAAAATACTCTTCGATTCGTACCATCCATTAGTAACTCTCCTTTGTTATTAAACAAGATGAATACTATCGAAGCCTATTGTTTGTAGTTGGCATATACGCATAAATGTTAATACCCATGCTAATTCTCAGCATCCTCATTTATACTGTTCTAAGTCGTATAATACCGCGATAAAACACCGACATGGCGTCTAATACGTTTGAAAAAGTATGCATTCATGCTAGTTCAAATCAAACAGCAATTGCATCATAGGTATCATTAAAAAATACATTAGCATCCACGCCATGACTTCGCATTTGCTCATACTCTTTTTCGTAAATAGGGTGATATTTAATTATCAATCTAAGAAAGATAGGGTGGCTAAGAATTTTTTGTAAATCAATATGATAAAGATAAACGTTGCCGTAATCCTTCGAACAATCAATCAATGCTATCTGCTCAGCTCCCAACGTCTCATACAAAGACATATCTTCCCTGCCTCTCGCGGTCAAAAAAGCATTTTTTACGTTGAAATGATGACGAATGATGTAATTGAGGACTAGGCCAAACAAAAGCTCATAATCATTTGAGTTTTTGAAGAAAGATAGCCCAAAAAACAAAGTATCTTTTTTTGGGTTACTTGTGTAACGGTCAATGGACAAATCTAAAATATCAAACAAAGCACCTACTTCTTGATGAAAGTACATATATGACTCTGGAATTTTACTTTCTATGTTGCCCTTATAAAAAACGTCTACGTTATATTTTTTATTATAGTCATCAAAACTATTTACTTTAGCTGACATTAGATTAATTTTAGAAGTGTAATCACCATATATTTCTTGAGCCTCGTAGTTAGTCCCTTTAAAGTGACAAATTTTAGCATTTCGCTCAGGCTTTAAAATAATAGCATGATAGTAACTATCAAATTGGTTTAGAAATTTTCTATATTGCGACTCTAAAGAAACCGGAACTTTCGGTGCTGAACATTGATTTAAAAAAACATTTAAACAACTAGCCGCATTGGCAATAAGTAATTGACGACAAGATGATGGTTTCGTTACACCATTTGTCCAACGACTCATCGTAATATTATCCAATCCTTGGAATTCTTCATATTCTAAGTGAAGTTTAATCATCAACTCCTTTCTAGGAATCTTTTTAAATACCACTTCTTTTAAGAATTCGTGAAACTTTAACATTAAAATGCCCTTCAGAGTTCATGACATATTGAAAAGCATGATTATCAATAAGCAAAAGAGTGAATACCAGAAAAGGCAGAGAAAAATATAACAAAAGGAACATTCCTACAATCAACGTAAGAAAATAAAACGTCGACTACAGGAATGTACCTACTATCTTGTCTAAAGTTATATATTAAAGAGCCACTTTTGTTTGATTTTTCCCCGAGCTAACTGTTTACAAATAAAAATTAGTTGCGAAACATTAATCATTTGAATGTAACGACTTGATTAGGATAAATAAGTTCTGGGTTACTCTGAAACTTAGGATTCCAATATAGTAGTTCTTTCAAATACACCTGACACTCACGAGCAATTTTAGATAGTGTATCCCCATAAACAATCACATAAGGCTCTGTGCATACTCTCAGTGGCGAGACGTCTGTCATGTCATCTTCCAATAATGAGTCACTATCATTAAGCACAACGCTTTGAGGAATCACTTCTTCAACCTCAGTGTTGTTTGGGGTGGCACGAGACTCATCAAAGCCGGATAGATTAAACGTCAAACCCGCTTCAACAAAGTAGTCTCCATAAGGGTTAGAGCGACTGAACTTGTTTTCAATAAAAATATCGAAGTAATCTGATACAGACACTGAAAATCCCAGTCCCAGCTTGCTGTCCACTCCATTATCAATAAAGTCTACGCCAAGTATTGGATAAACAGAGTAGATATCATTAAATTCGTATTGATAGCCAGCTTCCAAGCCAAAGTAACGTTGAAAATCACCATGGAAAGAGTGATGCATTTGCCCCTTAAGTCGGTAATCATCTAGCTTATACTCTAAAAAGTAGCTGTAATAGTTATGGTTTTCGTCAGCGCTTTGATTGTCCTTTACATCGTAAATACCAGTTGAAACACCAACACTCGCAGATTTTTCATACCCAAATACCAGTTGGGTAGAAAGAAAAGCTAATAGAAATAAACTATAAGTCCAATTCAAACCGAACGGTAACCGCATCCCTGTAATCTCCCTCATCCACATCACCAAAATAAAGCTCTTCAAAAGAGAAAACCAAATCAAAATCTAATGTTTTTCCCACAAAAGGAATCTTTGACGTTGTCTGCTTTAGCTTACCAGCTTCGACAATGTTGCTGTTGACACATCGTGAACAAGCTAAGCTGTACGGAATAACATCACTTGAGGTTGTGTGTTCCAATTCAAATTTATCTGCCGTTCCAGAAGAAAAGAACTGCATCTTTATTCCTGGCTCTATATGTCCAGAGATACTAACTTCATAAGTTGTCGTCCCTGCGACACTGTGGTTCCCAGTATCATAAGAAAGCGAAAAGATACCATCACCTGTCACGTCAACAGCTGAGATGAACGACGGTTTATAGTCAATGGTAAATACCGTCGTGTCATTGTAAGTTTGGTAAGTTGTCGCTGTTCCGTACTTCATGTAATAAGTAACAGGCAAGCTCACCGTTGCATAATAAATACCTGTAGGCGCGTTGGCAGCTTTAAATGCATCAACGAGATTATTCAGCTTGTAAGCGCTTCTATAAAAATCAAATGGCTTATACTTTCTAGTCGCGTTCAGATCATAACTTGCACGACAAGTGTTATTATCTCGAAGAATGTATTGGCTTCCTGCCGAGCTCTCATAACTGCATCTATCAGCATTCGAGTTTTTTGCGACGGTAAAAGGGCTTGCTGTGCTAAATTGAATCCCCGTGTGCTGAAAAGACGTGGATACCTGTACACCTGTGGTCGAACTAAAGGTGAGCGTTGACGTCGGGCTCTTTTGAAAGCTCGGGCTCCAACTATGAACGGGCAACAAGTTGAAAGAACTGCTTGGTTGCCAGATCTGCTGTACGACTTCGCCACCAACGACGTTGGCATTCATCCAAGTGACTTCACTACCAACGACCTTCGCAGTAATGTTGTTAGAGGCATAAGCTAACTCTGTATTCAAGCTAGCTATCGCAATGAGTGACAGACTATATAGATATTTGTTCATTGATACTCTCATTTGCATTTATCACCATGATAGCAATGTTCTTCTTCCCGACGTAACTTGCAGGCAACTTAAATACTTTTTCTGAACCCGCTAATAGCTTGTATTGGTAAATACAGTTACTCGAGAACCCTTTTTCGCACGTGTTAATAACCGCGTTGAGCATGGTGTTGCTCTTATTAGAGAATTTAAACTCTGTATCATTTACACGCTTAATTTCGTAATCTAACTTCACTTCAGACGCAGGATCCATGAAATAAATTCTGTATCCAAAAGCAACAGAGACCGCAGAATCCTCCCCTTCACCGACATAAGGGTATGGGTTAACATCAACCGCATAAACCTGATCTTCTTCAAAATCACATGTTTGCTTCGCGCAATCATTTCGCATCCTAACCGTTCTGGTTTCCCCATCTTTTAATATGATCTGGCTCGGTGAAACTGAAAACGTCCAAGTTGATAAGTTATCCTTGCTTACCTTGGTAACGATTTTCTCTCCATTCACGTACGCGACATGTGCAATTTCAAGGTTTATGAACATGTCTTTGCCATCATTGTTCGTGATTGAAAAATCAGCGAAGTGCTCTTCATTTGCGACTTCAAACAAACTGCTTACCGCCACCGCGTGAGTGAAAAAGCTGGTTAGTGAAGTTAGTAAAAAAAATAATGTTCTCATGGCTACTACCTATTTTTAGTAAATTTATCGGAATCAGAGACTGATAACGCGTAGTTTTGTAATTCAAGAATAACTTGTTTGTTTTTTGCAATGGATAATGTAGGTTTAGAAAATAGCTTTGCAAAATAATGGTTATTGCCGTTAAAGGATATTTGGATTACTTCCATGTCTGTCATTAATTTCTTATATCTTTCGACAATATTGTTATCCTCAAAAGCACCTAGATAATAAATATGGTCTTTCTCATTCCCTAAACCATTAACCACAATTTGTAATCCCAATTCATCTTCTTCGATTTGTGGGAAACAATTACTCTTACCATAAGTACCATCAAGGTACCCTTCACGTAACGCACAAATCTGTTCATTTGCCGTTAACAGAAACTTTCCCCCCCTTTGCACTGAAATGTTATATACGCCATCTCCAACTTTCGCGATAGACGAACATCCTTTGCACTCTACATTATTAATTGGACGGTTATTGAAATCTTCAAAGTAAGTCAAAACGGAAACGACTTCTTCAAACTCGGTTGTGATCTCTTTCAGTGTTCCCGGGTAACTAAACATGTCACTATTTTCTAGTTGTTTGTGTTTATAGCCACTTAGTTCAGTATCCAAGTTGAATCCATACTCATTGTACTCTTCCAACTCAATCAAGGTATATTTACCCTGAACAGTTTCTCTTAGGTTGTTTTGACCATTTCTGCGGATCTTAACTAGGCCCAGGTCATTCTTATCTTGGGTGCTCGTTTTCGCGTTTTTTATGACTAGATAAGATTGTGCTCGCTCTCTAGATGCGTATATATCATCAGATGTAACGATGGTTGTTGATTCAATGTTAGCGGTAAAATTCTGATAATCTTCAGTGGTGCCATTCGCATATAAATTTGCACTAAATTTATCATTGTGGATATTTGCATTTACACCGTAGACAGATTGTGAGTCATTGCCATCAACATACTGAGATAAATCCGCACCTCCGGACAATATCACTCCTCCAGCTTCCACTTGAGGCGCAGAGTATTGTAAAGTATTGCTAAATCGCGTTTTACTTCGTGTCGAATAATCAACACCAGAAATATATGCAAAGCTATCATTCAGATCGAAGTTCACATTGAGTGAGAATATATGCTCGTTTAACCTAGAGTTATTAAAGTCTTTTTGATAGCTATAACCTAAATCGACGTACACATTATTAAAAATGTTCTTATTGTAATTTGTTGATAAATTTAAATTACTTACCTCTAAACCAGAGTCCTCATATTTCTCTCGGTATCTGTTAGCATAAAAACTAAGCGTCCCCTCATAAATTCGAGACGAATAAGAAACTGTCGCTTGTGTATAGTCATTGCTTCCGTATCGGATACTCCCCAACCGGAGTGATTCTGAAGGCGCTTTATTCGCATCTAACATTTCATAATCGAAGTTAACATCTGCAATCTGAAAGTTTGTATTGAACAGGTAGCCGCCCTGAAACTTATTGATATAGCCAGCCACTGCCAAATCTGAGTCTGTATAGTTTGCGCCTACGCCGAACGAAGCCTCTTGATTGGTAAATTGAGTATTGCTACCGATTAACAGTCGGTCACTTAACAACGAATAGGTTGCCGCTAAATCGAGATAAGTTTCCTCATAATCACGTCGGTTGAACGTATTGCTTGATTTCATGACCGAGGCAGAATAATCGTAGCCTCTTAGAGATGTTTCGGAGTTATTGTTGTGTATGATTTTCTTTGAAACTTCTTCTGGATAGCCAACCGGTTTCAATACGATTGATACCTCGTAGTTTCCTCGCGGAAGGTCACGGTAGCTTACGCTGTGTTGCCCTTTTGACACCGAGTTCGTATAAATGACTTGCCCGCCTCTCAACACTTCAATCGTGCCTCTAGCTTTCATATCGAAAAACAGCTTTTTGGTGTTGCCAATATCTTTAACCAGTAGGTTGTCATTCGAGAAATAACTGATCCCTACCGTTTCTTCTTCTCTATTAAAGTTGAAAATAGAGGTCGAGTTTTCTGTTGTGTTTCCGCGATGAGTCTCATACGCTTTTATCGAGCTACCTTCTAAATCATAGGTGTAAGCCAATTCATCAACATCGAACTGACTAGAACTATTGTCGACAACATAGAGTGATGCTTCTAGATCAACGTGTGAACGACCAAAACCAATTGTCGAGTTATTAGTGAGTGTCGCACTTGTTGAGCTTTGATAATGAGTGGTGAAAAGACGATTGGTTGAGATTAGAGCGCGACTATCTTCACTCAATTGAGTAAAGCCTAGATCTGTCATTCCCTCTGAAAGGTAGTTTGCAGGTACTTCAATTAAGACTTGTTTCTGTGAATGGTCGTAAGTGTAAAGAATGTTCTCGTCACTTTTTTGCTCTTCTACAACCGTTTGTAAAACTGCATCAATATGATCGCTAACAACACCCGACCTTGTCAGTGCTTGTTTTAATTTCTCTGGTTCTTCAATGGTCTTAATGCCATCAAAATTGGAGACAACTGAAATAGATGTACGTGTCTCATTTGGTAAGACAAATACTATTTGGTTTGATTGATACTCATAAAAGTGCTCAAAACCTGGCGGAATAAACTTTGAATTGGCATACGCTGAAAACACAGACGTAGCACTAAGAACTAGGATTGCAGTGTTAATCGAGCAAACGCCTATTCCTTGTAATTCTTTTCTATTTTTTGTTTTAGAGTCCATGTAGAAAAACAACAAACCAAATACCTCCAAACCTCAGCACATGAACACTCGTAGCGCTAAGTAAACGGGTCACTTATTAAAAATCTAATCCAATGGAGAGCGTGACTTTTCCACTACATCGCTCATCCTCAACATCAACGTTGTTATCAAAGTCGATTCGAAAATCCTTCTCTACCCATAATGTGTCTCTATCAGTAAAGAAGTCGTCCAACCCGATCTCTTTTCCTACACTCAATACTTCACCATCCAGCGTGTGCTCAGCAAAGTTGGATTTAGTTGGGTTGCCTTTATGATCAAAACATTCACTTAGAAGAACCTTGGTCGATATCTTATAACCAGCAGTAAAACTGCTTGGAACATCAGTCGTCACGATAAGCTTAGTATCAATACTTTTCAGCTCACCTGTCGCTCTATTTACATCAACTTTTAAGCTAGGTTCTTTGAACTTGAATTCTTTAATTCTGTATGAGAAAAATTTTTCATTTTGGATCTCTGCCGACAGAGGTAACACCTTGGTTACAGAGTTGGAAGACAGAGCAATAGAAGGATAAAGCAGAAATAAGGTGATAACTTTCTTCATAGGCTTAATGTGCGCGGCCTAAGTATTAGACCGCGCGTTCCACTTTATGGCGTCGCTGTGTACGCTGCAAATTCCACATCTGCACGTAGTACGGTTGTTGCAGTCACTACATCACCAGCAACCACATTTCCCATACCTGTGCCCGGCGCGTTAGAAATTTTCCACTGGGTTTTCCAAGCATCACTAGCCGTTGATTTCAATGCAGCATTGGTTGCTACAGGAGAACCATCTTTATACACACTTACATCTACGTCAGATAAATCTGCACCTTTCTCCGATGTAAATGCTGGTACGTCTACGCGGTAAGTGATGCTTTCCGGTGCCACACCAGAGCTCGCTGCGCTTTCTGTACCAACAACAACCGGTAGACCGACTTCATTCGTCGCTGAATCGTAGTAACGAACTTCAACAAGTACATTTTCAGAAGTGAAGCTGCCATCTGGATTAATAGTTAGACCTGCATCAGCAAGTGCTCCACCATTTTGACCAGTAATCGTGACCCACTCACCTTTTACTACTGTTGGTACTTTTGCTTCCCAAGTTAGTGTTGCACTTGTTGTATCGATATCACCAGCAGCTGGGTCAGCAGCAGATGCACCAAAAGCAAATAGTCCAGTTAAAACTGCTACAGATAACATTGTCTTTTTCATATTATTACTCTTACTATCCTGTTAAAAATATTGATTGTGGCAATGTTGAAAAATTAATTTCCTCCCTCACCCCACGTGATACATAATAGTTTTTTCATTTTCTTATGAATTAGCATCACATTTAATTGTTGCCCTTCCATGCCAACACTGATAGGCAATTTAATTAATAGAAAACGGACCAAAGAACATCATTACAATATAAATTAACATAAATCAATACCATGACGAGCACATAAGAAATTTATTGTCAATAAAATAGAAAATTCCTACGAAATATTGAACCTGTATTAAATTTTCCAGCTAAATGAAATGTGTTTATGTATCATTTAATCACGACAATAGAAAGGCAAGTAAAAACGTAACGTTAAATACGACAAACATCTAGATGTAAATTACCACCTTCTAAAGAAGGTGGCTTTGTGTGAGCCCCCAAAAAGGCTGTCTCTTGCTCACAAGTGCTCTTCCTCATCAACTTGGACAACGAAAGTTTTGGTGGAAGCTTTACAGCTAAATGTACGTAGCCAACTTGTACATTTAACTCTACAACTTCACATCCAGGTTGATTACAGTAAACATAAATACATCGATAAACTTCTTTACCTATATTGTTCTTCAAGATCCTAAATCGATATTTTGGAGTCCACACTAATATGGTATTGACACCGCCAAAATACGTGGGAAGCTTGATTGTATCTACTCATGTTATTTGTCCTCTTTGACTTCTGGAAAAATCAAAGAGGACAAATAACATGAGTAGTTTTACAGGCAAAGACGAAGCGGATGATAACCACCTACTGAAGTAGGTGGTTTAGGGTTGAAAAATAACAAAGCCCAGCATTAAAAAATGTTGGGCTTTTTATGTATCTAACACACGACTTATTAAATACAGTTCAGCAGGAAAAATGCTTCGTTATTCGAATTGGCAAGTGTTGCGATTCCTTCCCCAGTAGAAATACACCATACTTCACTTTGCATATTACTAGTGGATTCTATTTCAAGAGGAGGACTAGCATTTATAAACTTAGCTGCATTTGGATGACTGTAGTCACTAATATTTATCCATATACTGTCTCTATAATAATCTTGTGAGGGTGAGTTCCTACACGCCTTAGAAACTAAATCGCGTTTTATTGTTGAAAAATCAAACGTATCTTGTTGATCTGTAGAACGGAAAAGGATCGTTCTTCTTTTGGCACACATGTAGCCGTTATGAAACCACTGGATAAACTGAACAGTACTACCGACTGGCAGAGCTATTTCACCGGCAGTAAACTTTATATCAATATTACTAGTAGCACTACCAAAGCTCGCAGTAACAGTAACAATTCCACCTTCAGTGTTTGATACATAAACAGAGGCGACCCCACTTGAATTTGTTTTCGTCGTGCTAGTTATCTTGGCAGACCCTGACGCAGCAAATTGGATTGTTTGGCTAGACAGGATATTACTGTAGGCATCTTTCAAAACAGCATTAACTTGGTTAGTTTCTTTACCATCTGATTTTGCATTATTTTTAACAACTTCTATTTTTGTGATAGTAGCCGTCGCTGGATCTGCATTAAATGCAACGGTAACTGTGCGTGAGAATGATCCAACAGACAAAGTTACGTTAATATTTTCAGCTTTAGTACTAGTTAGCTCAAATTTTGCCTTACCATCATCTCCTGTGTTGACAACATTACTGACAAACTCAGCGCTACCTGTCGTAACACCTTTAATATCCACATCCTTAGCAGGCAGTCCATGTTGTTTAAACTCGGCTTCGACAACGATTTTTGCGCTATCATTTGCAACTGCCGATGTTGTCAACGCTTTGACTGTCAGCACTCCGTAACTATAATCGTTCACAAAACGAGCATATGAAGTTAATCCTATCGTTTTGTAAGTTGCTTTGATGCCAACCGATTCCGCAACCGTGTTTGTAAAATTGACAACAGCGTTGCCATTTTCATCCGTCACACCTGTTGTATTGTTTAATTTGGCTGTTGAGCTGTCCGGTGCACTGAAATTAACAGTTACATCAGGAACGGAGTTATAGTTTTTATCTACAATTAAGGCAGTTATCTGGTTTTGCTCAATACCATCCGCCAGGGCATTGTTCTGGGAAGTCGATATCTGCTTCAAAACAGCAGTGCTTATGTCCGCAATGAAAGTGACCTGTTGAGAAACAGAAAACTCCCCACCAACCTCTACTGATATGTCAACTGATTCTGCTTTTATGTTGGTTACTTCAAATCTGGCTGTTCCGCTACTATCAGTAATCTGCGAACTCTTGATTAAATTAGCCCGTCCGGATACAGACGCTGTCATTTTAACTCCTGATGCAACTTTCCCATTTATAAGGAAGGTAGCTTCCACAACCGCTTTATCACTTCCGTTAGCTACAACTATCCTATCAATTGCTTTGACAGATAGCGCACCATTACTCACACAGGTAACATAGTAGCTTTGTCCGTCATCGGTAAGCTCTTGTCCACTAGATAGACTAACTACACTATAAGTAGAGGCATCTAGTGTTATGTAACCACGCGAAAGAGGCCAGCCTTTGCTATTCCCCTTATCACTTGACCACACGGCTTGAAGTTCAGGCTTTGTCGGTAATCGCCCTAACGTTCCACAGTACTGAGCCGCATTACCTTGACGAAATACAGCTACGGCAGGTTTCGCTGAATGCGCAGAGTCAAAATAGGTGCCGTCATTTCGAATCCCACCACTATCTGCTTCACTTTTCGTTAGAGGAGCACTGTAGATCTGGTTGTTGTAATAGTAGTCACCCCATAAACCCGTTTGAGTTGGGTTAATCGCAACAATCTTCATCAATGCAACATCAAAGCCACCACGATGATCGGTAACAATGGCATTTACATAATACTGCCCTGCGTGCTCAACTCTGAAGGTGAATGTTTTGTTCTTTGTATCTGAGGCATCCGACAAAGCAACTGCTGAGTCAAATGCAACAACTTGGATTAATTGGAAGTTGTCGTCCTGCTTATCAATAACATAAGGTGAAATATCGATAGTTGCCGTTTTGCCAACTTCTACGGTATCGAGGATTTCAATTTTGTCAGGGATGTCTATACCAACAGAGCTGCGTTCAGAAACTGTCACCACAGCAGAACCAACCAACACGTTGCCGCTACTGTTTTCTAGCGTGTATAAAATACGCTCATTGCCTTTGAACGTTGCTGCAGGTGTATATGAAATCTTGTTATTTGTTTTATCGAGAGAGACAGTTGATGAACTGCCTGTTGGCATTAAGATGACATCATCAGTCAAAGAGAAACCAGACAAAGACGTGTTATCACCAACTTTTGTGAGCTCATTTTCGATGTTGATTTCCAAGGTCTCACCTTGATAACCAGCAACACCAAATGGAACCAATTCTGCTTGTTGCGCATTGTTTGCAACCACGACACGGCTCACGCCACTTCGTTTACCAATCATTTGGTAACCACTTGAATATCCATCAAGTCCAACCGTGTATTGGTAGTCACAAACCATTGCGTGATCAGAGATAATTTGGAAGCTTTCATTATCACTATCAACAAGTTGACAGCTTGGATCTGATGATAAAACTTCAACTTCAGCAAGGGAGATACGCTCTCCTCCCGAACGCGCAACTTTATCGACTACATTAACTCGGACTTCTTCCGAGTCAGTACTTTGAACGACACTATAAAAGTCTTCCGCATGAACAGAAACATACTGGTCAACTTGGTTTTCAGGCCATATTTCGCTTGAATTTCCTGAATCAGATTCGCCACCGCACGCAACTAAGATAGGAAGTAAACCTAGAGGTAGAAGTGTACGTACCCATTTCTTTAAACTATTTACTTTTTGTATCGGCATAGAACTCACACTTAAGTAATCGCCTCTTAAATCTGCGCGAGTGGGCTCATTAGACGGAAGGTAAGCTGTATTTGGGAAAGAAACAGAGCTAGATAATAGTGCTTTCCCAATACTCGTAGAATTTAAACTTGAGTTAAACCGCACACCACCAATAAAACCACCAACACACGCCAAGGCTTTGGATGCATATTTACCGATTATCATTTTTTAAGCGATTCATTGTTTAGCACTAAAAGCACATTACTCATTAGCTTGCTAACAAACACGAGAAAGCCCTGATAAAAAACCAAAAAGCCACCACTTTTCAGTGATGGCTTTGCTTCATCGATGTTGCTTTGTCTTAATTAGCGAGGATCAAGGCCTAGCTTTTGTAGTACCAGTTTGAAGTTCTCGCGGCGCTCTTTCACGTTGTGAACATCACCAGTCGAACACGTCAAATCCGGACAGCCACGGTTAACGATGCCTGAAACGTCATCGATAAATTGAGAACCTTGCAGGCCACTATCTACGTACTTCTTCAGCTCGTTGTGGTAGTTCCAATCAGCGTACTGACCGCCTTCATCGTTGTATGCCTGAACTGACGTTACCCAGTAGAACAGACCTGCGATCCACTTGATCTCTTTGTTCTCTTCCGAGCTACAAATCAGACCTGGGTTAGAACAGAAGTCTAGCTCAGCATAAAGTGGGTTCGCCGGTGGCGCTTCTACCGTTACGCCGTCAATTGTCTTACCAATGGTTGATGGGTCAACGTGCGAACGACCTAGGTAGTGGTTAAGCGTACCGAAGTTCTGACGACCTGTGGTTTGGATAACACCACGACCCCACCAGCCACAGCCTTCAACGCTTTCTTGACTGCTGCCGTCCCAAATGAACTTACCTGCTTTCTGACCAACGTAAGTCTTACATTCGTCACGTTCCCACACTTGCTTAGACGTATCTACGCTTTCTGGAACATCGTTACAGTGACCGTTGTTTGTCCAACGACCTGCTGCACCGTTCACCAATAGGCCGCGCTCTTCAAGTACTGCATCAGGTGCCGCAAAGACTGGAGCTGGAGCGCCATACCATTTCGCATGAGTCAGAGCACTGACTTCCATCTTGTCATCACGAGGACAAGAGTAAGCATGGTCCAAACCAGAAACTGGGTTTACGCCGTAATCTGCGTATTTCTGACCCAATTGACCGCAGCTTGCTGTCATTGGGTAATCCGCTGGCGCGCCATATTTCACTTCAGACCAGTTGTTTTCATCACACGCGTTGTAGCGAATGGTCTCTTGCATACTTTGCGCAAGGAACGCAGCAATCGCGACTTTCGCGTATTTGATGTTGGTTGCGTCATCAACTTCATCGTTCATTAGCCAGAACTTGTTGCCCGCTACACCAATGTTGTGCATTGCGTTCAAGCCATCTAGGAAGTCGTTCCACTTGTAAACCGTTGACGGAACCCACTGAGACTGCGGCGTTTCGTATAGGAAGGCTTCGTTATCCATTACGCTTTCAGCATCTGCTAACTCTTGGTTTAGCGCTTCAATACGAGTCAACGAACCTTTCTCTAACTCTTCACCTACGTAGTACAGTGGCACTTTCGCCGTTTGGTAAAGCTCAATCTTGCTGGTTAGGGCTTGAGAGTCTTGATCAAACATCAATGCAAACACGTTGCTGTACGCTGCTTTACGGATTTGCTGATCGGTTTGCGTGTTACCCATGAAGTAGTTTGCGGTTTGCTCTGTCGGCATGTTCGCTAGCATTGCAGGCGCATCAACGTAATCTGTCACCTGTTTTACGTATTCAAGTGCGTGGTGCCACTGCTCGCTGGTTAGTGCAGTTGTTGCATTCGATTTAGTAAACGCAACAAAGTCAGTTTTGTTCACAGAATCTGCTTTGTAAAGCTCGAAGCTATCAAGTAGATCTGCCGTGAAAACAGACGCTTCATCCCATACAGACTGACGACCAGAGTGGGTATCGTAAGCAAACTCGCCAATGCTTAGTGACCAACCAAATGTCGCTTGTGGTGCAAGGGTTGTGAAGATCAAGTTGTAAGCATGTGCCCAGCCTTTCACGTCATCGCTCAGTGCGTTGATCGCATCAATATCAATACGGCTACCCGTGATATCAATAGCATTCGTCAGTGCTTGTTTAACCGCAACGGTACCAAACGATGCACCTTTGTCTTGCGTAGCCAGATCCAGAACATCCGATTGAATCACGATTGATGCTGTACCCGCGTTCTCTGCTTGTTCGATAGCCGACACAAACGAACGTGTCAGTTGCTCTAGATCTGTTAGCGCATCACTGCTGCTTGCTGCGATAGTTAACGTGCTTGGCGCTTGAGTGGAAGGGCTCGCCACTACGAATGTATTTGGCCAACCTGCCACTTCTAGACGCACTGGGTCCATTGGGTTGCGCAATGATAGCTCTGGCGCTGTACCTGGCTCAGTACCATCACAGTTTAGATGCAATGACCATGAGCTATCGCTGCCAGAAACAGATTGCGTCCAATACACCGCTGAGTAAGCAATGTTCTTATGAACCATAATGTCGCCGCCTGTTGCGTGATCACCACGAGTCCAGTCTGGGTACACATTAAAGTCAGCACACAGTCCACCTGTTGGCGGAGGTGTCGGTGTTTCTACTTTTTCAACTGTGATGTTTACACGTGCTGTCGCCGTTAGGTTCTCAGCATCCGTCGCAATCGCTTCTAGCTTAACTGCACCAACTTCTGACGCCGTCCAGTTACAAGAGAACTGGTTTGTGGTTGATGCATTAAAATCACAGATTTGCTTGTTGTTTGCTTTCACGACAACGCGAGACAAATCGTCATCAGCATCCGTTGCACGAACAGAAATCGAAACCGCTTCGCCTTTTTCAAACTTCGAACCATTTGAAGGCGAAGAGAAGCTTACTTCTGGCTTAACAAAGCTTGGAGCTGCTTCAATAGCAACAGTGATACTGCGTTGTTCAACCATTTGGTTGTTCTGATCGAGAACCACCACTTTAAGTGTCGCATTGCCCACTTCATTTGGTGTCCATGATTGAGAATACGTCGTTTGACCTGCAGCGATGTTACGTTGACCTAACTTACGGTCATTCGCCCAGAACTCCAATTTAGAGATCAATTCACCCTCAACACGCGCTTTGATCGTCGTTGCCTGACCCACCATCAATGTTTGACCTTGTGTAGGCGCGACGAACGTCAGCTCATGCACTTCTGGTGTCACAGGTGGTTCAACTGGCTTCTCTTTTACTGAAATGCTGATCGCTTGTTGCTGTGTAAGACCAGAGGTGTCTTCCACTACAGCTTTGATCGTGTGAGCGCCTGCGCCAACAGAAGTCCAACTTGCTTGGAATGGGGCTTGCGTTACACGAGCCACTTGTTTGTTGTCGACAAAGAAAGTCACGGCTTTAACGCTGGTATTAGTCGCCGTCACGTTTGCTAGCATGGACACCGCTTGACCTTCTTCAAACTCAGCTCCGTTCACTGGCGATGCCAATTGAAGAGAAATTTCTGGTTCGCCAACTTCGCCCTCATCGTCAGCAATCAGACGAATGGTATTCTGAAGAAGAGTCAGATCCAATACGCCGCTCACACCCAACGTTAGCTCAATACGCTCACCAGCCGGAAGTTGTGATTTCACCCAGCTACCGCTATCAAAAGCCAGCGCAAGCGTGTTCTTGAACAGGTTACCCTGTGCGTCGCTGGTGAACTTCATACCTGGGTAGCTGATGCCCGTCGCAGACCAAGATGGTGTCGACATAGATAGGTTTGAATCAAACGTCACTTTTGCATCACGCAGTTCAACTGGCTTTGAACTGTCGTTCGTTAGGATCACTTTGTAAGTGTTCCACCACTGGCTTTCTGAGCCGACGATAGTTGCGTCTGTGATCACTCCTGCGTGTACAGCAGGCAATCCCATACCGATCGCCAGTGCTAAAACACTTGGCATGATCGCTAGCGTATTCTTTCTCATAATTAAGGACTTATACAAACAACAATAAAAAGGAACAGCATTATAGAGGGGGACTTTTTTCGCGCCGCAGCGGACAGATGTAACCAAATGTAACTCAACTTACAGGTGTAAAAGTGCCAAAAATAAAGCGTCTTTTTACGTCAATTTGACGACATTTCGCGCGCAATCGATAAGCAAACATAAATCTGGGACTCTAGTTCAATTTTCTGAAAGTGGGCGCGAGATAAAACAAATCAATTTATCCGTTTCTACAAATAGTGTGATTTGTGTTTTTTACGCCTTTATGCAACTGAAAATCAATAAGTTACAGAATAAATACAGTTGAAATACTTAGTTACATGTTAGCGAAAAAAACGCCAAAGCTAGAGCGATATGAGAGCACAAAAGAAGCGCCTGAAGCGGTTATAAAGATCGTCTTCACACTTCTTAACTGAAGCGCTAAAAATAAGGTATATGAATGATCATCCAGTGAAAACGATAAGTATAACTTTGCAACAAAACGTCAATATCCGGATTGAAGCACGGTTTCAGATTGAATATTCGATGATAATGAGATGCATTGGATCGGTTTGAATCCAAGTCAGCCCAAAAATAAAATATGGAGAGTGTTATATGTCTTTACGTTTAGTAGCAGCAACCTTTGCACTAGTTGGAATGAGCTTTGGCGCACAAGCAAGCGCAGAGTGTGAAGTGTCTATCGATGCTAACGATATGATGCAGTTTTCGACCAAAACGTTGAGTGTTCCAGCAACGTGTAAAGAAGTAAAACTGACGCTGAACCACACAGGTAAGATGCCAGCGCAGTCAATGGGTCACAACGTGGTCATTGCAGACACGGCGAACCTACAAGCAGTAGGTACAGAAGGCATGTCAGCAGGTCTTGAAAACAACTACGTGAAACCTAACGACGACCGTGTTTACGCATTTACTAAAGTGATCGGCGGCGGTGAAAGCACCTCTATCACGTTCAGCACAGAGAAAATGACTCCGGGAGGTGATTACTCGTTCTTCTGTTCTTTCCCTGGTCACTGGGCAATTATGCAGGGTAAGTTTGAGTTCAAATAAGCGTTCACGCTCGAACTCAAGCCTCTGAAAAAGAAAAGGGAAGCCAAGATAAGTGGCTTCCCTTCTTAATTAGGAAGAATAATGGTCGTAATCGCTGTGCTCTTCTAAAGTTGAAAAATTCAGGGTAAGCACGTCTTCAAAAGGCATCGGCTTATAAAAGTAGAAACCTTGAATCAAATGAATGTTTTGTTCCGCCATAAACTCCAACTCTGCTTCGGTTTCTATCCCTTCAGCAACGGTTTCTGCCCCCGTAATTTTGACCAATTTGGCCGTTAGCCTAAACAGTTCGCGACCATTTTTATTGTTGAGATTCAAAACTAAAGAGCGGTCAATTTTAACTTTATCGAAATCGTACTTAGACAAGTACCCAATTGAAGAGTACCCAGAACCAAAATCATCTAACGCAATCTTCACTCCAGCCTCACGGAGCGAAGTCAAGACTCGGTGGGTACTGTGTTCATCTTGAATCAGCATGTCTTCCGTGATTTCGAATTCCACTTGAGAGTAAGACAAAGCACTTTGGTTAATCATACTCAGCACTTTTTCCGTAAAATCGGGGACAAGACAGGTCTCTGGTGACATATTGATTGAAACCTTAAAGTTAGGCGAGTCTGCTAAAGGAGCGCTCTCTTTTAAAGCTGTTTCAACCACCCACAAATCCAACTCACTCATTAACCCCACTTTGGCAAAGTCATCTAAGAAAGTAGGAGGCGAGATCTCACCCGATTCAGAACGGTGCCTAATCAACACTTCTAGAGAGCGAATCTCACCTGTCCGCGTGTTTACTTGAGGTTGGTAATACAAGATAAACTCACCGTTATTTTTTAGGTCAGTAATTCGCTTTTGTGCCGCAAATTTACTCGTAATCTCGGGGAAAAACGCCCCTGCCGATTTACCACTTTCAACACCTTCATAATTAAAGAAATCATCAGAAAGTGACTTAGCAAACGATGCATTAGCATTCCCGATATTATCCATCTGTTTAAAGAAAGGGTAATAGATTATGACACCGACTAAGATGATGATCAGCTGTAGCACCGCGCCTGTCCACGTAGAGCCCGTGCCAACATATCCACTCATCAAAGGTGGCGTCATCCAGCTCATGATTTCCGTCATTGGTGCCACCAAGCCAAGCGCCGTTGCCACATAAGCAATGACAAGACCAACAACAGGTGCAATCAAGAACGGTACGATCAACAAAGGGTTAAACATAATTGGCAGCCCAAAGATAATCGGCTCATTAATGTTGAAAAAACTTAAAATTAAAGCTGCGGTTGCCAACGCTTTGTAGCTGCGGTTTTTAGTGAGAAATAACATACAAAGCACCAAAGAAATGGTGTTTCCTGCACCACCCAAGCCCGCATAAAAATCGAAGAAGTTGGTCGTCAGTATCGGCAATGGCGTTCCGAGCAACTCATGATTTTCTATCGCTACACGTGTCGCTTCATACAACTCCGCTTTATATGGCGCAAAAATAATGTGCCCATTAATACCAATGGACCAAAATAGATTACGTACCAGCTCGTAAATAACACCATCGAAAAGAGAGTATGGGTCCAGATTTGGCAATAAAAAGCCAGCAATATCAGCGGCACAGAAAACGCGTCCTAGCACGTAGCCTAATAAGGTATAACCAACAACCAACACCGTTGTTGCCATGATCAAGTTGTAAGACTGGTCGACAATATTAGGCAGCTCCGACCGCATAAACCATTTGCGGTTTTGCATTGCACGGACAGACCATCCCACCAAAATAGGAATGATGATTGCCAGTGGGTAATTGCTCGGTACGACCGTTCCTTCTTGCAGCAGCCCCCACTCATTACATACGATGAAATAGATCATCAACGAAGGCGTAATAACATTAACCCGTGAGACTTTTAACAGAGAAGAAAGAAACTGCGAGAAGTAAACCAATAACAAGATTGGGAACAGTTTCCAGATGATAGAACTCGCGGCTCCAACCGTGGTACCCACTTGCTCGTAACCCGCCATCATAAAAAAATTGCTCAACAAAGTGCTGAATGCGGAAATCAATGACACTGGGAGCAACATGACCAGTACATTACATAAGCCATTTATGTACGAGTTGGAGGAAATTAAAGTAAAAAGCCGATTTACGTATCGATTGTTCATTTGGCTAATTTTATCCATTAGTAAACGACTCGATGAGCCGCTCAGGAAGTTCGCCGCAATTAAGGTCCGTTTAATTTGTATCGCAATGAGGGAGAGTTTCGACAGACAGTCGATGACGGTATCATTCGAGTAACAAAGCGTTGATCGTTCAACGTTGCGAATAGTCACTCAACAAAGGTAGCCATGGCCAACTTGTTGTTATCTACCAAACCAAAAGAGCGCGGACTAGGACGACCGACACTCTCTTCGTTTAGATACAACCCGCTGTTTCTTAGGTCGCGTGGTTTGTATTTTTGCATGCTAATTAAGCAAGGAGGCGCACATTATCGCCAACAAGCCCCTATTTCCACTCGACTTTTTAATTGTGACGATAAAAAACAGCACTGTTATTGCTCGAGTAAAATATCCGTAAGAGGAAGTGGACGAGTAAAGAAGTAACCTTGCGCTTTATCGACACCACAACCTTTCACAAAATCGAACTCTTGTTGGGTTTCCACCCCTTCTGCGACCACTTCGCAATGCGTAATATGGCCCAGTTTCGCTACCAATTCATATAAGTCTCTGCCTTTTTGATCATTGGCATCCAGCAGTAGCGAACGATCCAGCTTGATCTTATCAAACGGGTACTTTAGTAAGTGCGGGAACGACGCATAGCCGGTGCCAAAGTCATCCATAGCGATACGAATGCCCTGAGCTTGCAGCGCTTCCATAGTTTTAATTAAGAACACCTTATTACTAAGAATCGCCTCTTCTGTGATTTCAATTTCCAACCACTGCGGCGAGATACCATAATGAGTTAGTCGCGATAGTAAGTGCGGGACAAATTCTTCTTGCTCGATCGTAGCGACTGCAATGTTGATGGCAATTCGACGATCTTTTGATAACGTCATTTTCTGCATGTCTGCCAGAACTTTCTCAATCACGAGCTTGTCCAGTAATGGCATTGAGTTAAGCATTTGGAAGTCACTCACAAATGTCGGTGGGTGCAGTTTCCCTTCTTTATCAATGTATCTAAGCAAGGCTTCATAAGAGAAGATATTGACGTCACTGGTCGACTGGAGCTTTTGATAAAACATCACCAACTCCCCTTCCCTCAAAATCGAAGTCAGTCGCTTTTGTGCTGTCGATTTACTAATGCTTGAGTTATTCGAATCACGAACGTTGTTAAGCAAGGTTTTGAACAGCGAACTCTCAATGCCTGTGTAAGCCGTATTCGCACGAAACTGCGCAGAATACTTGCCGGCGTAAGCCAAATAAAATGGCCGATAGATAAAGACACCAAGGACGATGATCAATAATTGCAATAATGAGCCTTCAATCTGATTCCCCATCGCGACATAACCACTGAACAAAGGCGGCGTCATCCAGTTAACAATATTTTCAACCGGAGGAACAAGCCCTGATGCAATTGACCCGTAAGTGATGAGAAAGCTCAATAGCGGTACCAGCACAAAAGGCACAATCAACAATGGGTTGAAAATAATCGGCAACCCAAACAGCAAGACTTCATTGATGTTGAAGATCACCAGCGGGGTTGCTGCTAATGCCAGCATCTGGTGGTTACGTTCTTTGGCAAACAGCAACACGCACAACAATAGGCTGATGCAATTACCAGAACCACCCATCGACATAAACGCGTCGTAAAAACCTTGGCTAATTACATTTAGAGGAGCGTCACCGGCTTGCCACGCGAAAAAATTTGCTTCTGTAGCGGCGTAGATTTGCTGCTTAATGGCAAACAACAAGTTATGCCCATTGATGCCGATTGAGCCTAAAAGGCCTAGTACCGTTTGGTAAATAATCCCGCCTTTTAGCGTGAGAGGGTCCACACCCAGTCCGCGAATCATCCCACCAAATAGAGCCATAATGAATGCGGTTAGTCGCGATACTGCCAAAGCAATCAACACAAACAGAAAGAAGTGAACAACATGCTTGAGAAGACGAGACGAGAAATCCAGCGCTTGTGGCTCTAGCAAGCGTATTTTGAAAACGCAGCAATAGACATACGTCATCATCGCACTAAACAATGCCAGTAGTGGGTTGTTTGGCAGCATATAAGTCGCAGACAAACTGCCGTTTTCTATCGAGATCAAGTAGAACATGATCAACGAGTAAATGATGAAGACGGCACTCGACACATTGGTTTTATGTGACAGGTAATAACCCGCCACTACACAAAATGCGCTTGGGTACAGATTGATGAGGATATCTGACAGATGAAATAACATCTGTGATAATTCTACCCATCCTGAGAGACGGAACGCGTGGCCTAAAAAAACGGCAAGTGCATTTGATAGAGTCAGGGGTAACAACAAGAGTGCAATAGAGGCCAAATCTGTTAGGTAGGATTTGGACCCTGCACGCCATTGCCCTGTGAGCGCCGATAAACGTTGAAAAGGCGCAAAGGTAAAATTTAAGCCAGTTTGCATGGAGCATCTTATAGTAAAACGGGGGGCAACTGCTGTGTAAACAGTCGTGAGTGCAAGCGCAGCTAAAGAAATCAACTATCTGTGTAGTCTTAGTGGGTGTTTTATTTGTAAATCCATCAACAAACGAAGTTACGTTGCGGGCGTAATTTATCGATTATATGCGCTCCGATCCATTAAGATTATTTATCGTGACGATAAGAAATATACAAATATAACCCTCAGTGTTGACTAGTGAGGGTTAATATTTGCTAGATGATTATTGAGCGAGAACTTAATGCTCAGGATTCATTGGAAATCGCTGCTCATAAAGCTCCATAAAGTCTTTACGAATCAGATGCTCTAAGTGGTTTGCTTTATCTGTCGGGCAGAAAATCATGATATGCAGAATTTGCTCACCATTAATGTTACTTGAGATGTGGATGTGCGGCTCAGCGCCCGGTAGATCAACACCAGCGTGCTTCTCAATCATCGCGTTGTAACGGTGAGCGACGTCGGCGAAGTAACTGCAATGCTCATCAATCTTATCGGTCAACAAAGGCAAAAGTGGGTAGAGATTGACGAAATCTTTCACCACAACAGAAAAGTCATGGTACACGTAACGCTTCATGAAATTGAGGTTCTTCACTGGGTAGGTGAAAAACATACTGTTAGGCAGCGTCGCAGTTTTCCCCGTGAAGTGGTATTGACCATGATGCAGATCGATTTCTTGAATCACTGTCGCCATCATGTTGTGTTCAATGACCTCACCACATAGCTTTCCGACTTCAATCCAGTCACCAATGCGAAACGAACGAGAACTTGCACGCTGGATTGACCCCGTAAAACACAAGATGATCTCTTTGGATGCCACCACAATCGCGACAGCAATCGCCGTAACACTTAGAGCGAACTCGCTGATTTCTGATTGCCATAAGATGAACAACAGAATCAAGGTGATAGCAAATGTGCCGTTTTTGGTTCTCGACATCCAACTGCGTTGTTCTTCTGTAATAAAGGCATCGTCGCCACGGATTCGAGACAGAATCAAACGACGTAAAAGAATGATGAACAACAGAATTAATGCGGAAAATAAAATTTTATGAGTGAGAAGAAAATCGACGACTAACTGCACTTTCTCCATTACCCGACTCCCTGTTTGGTTTAGAAGGTTGACCTTTCATGCTAGCTATCACTAAGAAAACAGATAGAGAGCTTGCGAAAGGACAACCTTACCAAATTATTCAGTCGGTTGTCCCAATTCGCTTTCTTTAAATACGATAAACGCTCGGCGGTTTAAAGCATTGGCTTCCGGAGATTCTTCATTGATCACAGGTTGAAGTTCACCAAAGGCTTTTACTTCCCAAACAAACTGTGATGGGTCAAGTTTCGTCTTCAGGTATTCCACTACAGCCTGAGCACGACGCTCTGCAAGTGCTTCATTGTATGAACGAGCACCGACTTGGTCAGTATGACCAGCGACCATAATGCTACCCTCTAAACCTTGCAGTTTTGCGATGAAGTCATCTAATTGTGAAAGGTCTTCCGGTTTTAATTCCGACTTATCGAAATCGAAGTGCGGTGTCATCGCCATGTAAACCTTACGCTCTGCTTTTGGCGGCTCACAGAAAGGCATTTCTTCATATTTCTTCGCCTCTTCAAACATTACGTAAGCGCGACGGTTTTCTGCCCGCGCTTGATCAGATTTACCCAGCGCCAGTGGCTGCGACTCACCAAAGTGTTTCACTTCCCAATCATATTGCTCTGGGTCGAGTTGTTGCTGTAGATACGCTTCTACCGATTCAGCGCGGCGCATAGACAGCTTCTCATTGTATTCGTCAGAACCTTTAAAATCGGTATGACCGACAATCGTAATGCGTCCACTCAAGCCTCGAATATCACGGATGAACGCGTCTAGGCTTGCAGCATCAGCTTCACGAATGATGGATTTATCGAAATCGAAATGTTCAGCAACAGCGATATGAATTTCACGCTGCGGTGCTAAACACTCACTGATTAAAAATTTGGAGACATTCAAGTCTGCAAATTTATCTCGGTTCTCTTGGCTAACATAAGCATCTGCTGCACAGCCACCTAATAATGCTGCGGCCATAATTCCGCTAACTAAACGCATCGTCGTTTTCATGTGACCCTCTTATAACTTACCAACTAGGTTAATGAACACGCCTGATGCATCGTAATCATCATCATTCGCTAGGTTACCGTCAAAGCTTGAGAAGTTGTAACCCACCCCAACTTTAAAGTTATCGCTTAAGTGTTTGTTCACCGAAACCAATGCACCCTGCTCTAGCTCGTCGTAGGTGCTGTCGGTCTTCCAATGGTACTCACCCGTTACATCCCAATCTTTCATGACGCGGTAAGAGGCACTCAAGCCATAGAGAGAAATTTTACTGTCGACTGGAATGTCTTCGCCTGATTGACGAGTAAAAATTTCACTCTTATTTTTGAATGCGTATTTCGCACCTAAATCCCAGTTTGCATCCAACGAGTAGATACCTTCGATTTCGATGATGTGGCTTTCTTCATCTTTGTAATCAACATCTCGATTAAGTTGGTCGAAATCCACCAAGTAGGTGTAACGCGATAACACGTTCAAGCGATCGTTGTAGATAGGGCGATATGCCAAACCTGCTGTCGACTCAATGAAGCGTGCTAACACTTTGTCACTCGATTTACTTTCAGAAAGCGAATAGTTGAACTTACCAAATAGGGTGTACTCCTCCGTTAGGTGATGAGTGTAACGGTTGGTGGTGACCCATTGATCAACACGTTTTTTATCTGGGTCTGTCGTTTCATCGGTTTTGTCGACACGGTATTCAACTTTATTCTTGAAGACCACGTCATCTAGATCAATCGAAGTGCTCACACTCACGGCTTGGCGCTCGGTTGTGATTTTCTGGTCGTCCTCAATTTCCCCTTTTTGGTAGCCAATGCCCATGTCGATGTCATCGTTCATGTCATAGCCAAAACCGAATGAGTCGATACGCCCTTTACCGTTGTTTTCATCAACAAATTGGTTTTCTTGGTAGAAGTCGACCGTTGAAGTCAGATCTGCACGTTGACCGACAATCACATTGTTTTTGCCTTCGTAAGTATCATCTACGTAAGTTAAGTATGTGCTGTAATCTTCGGTTACGTCGTAAGTCACACTCGCTTCAGCAGCATCACCGCGATCACCAGTGGTGTATTCTGCGCCAACCACGAAGTCTTCTAAAATACGGGTTTCACCACCCAGAGTAACGCTGTCGTTCTCATCGTATTCGTCGGTTTGGCCTACGGTTTTCTGGCCTTTGATGTACACGTTGTTGTCGCTGTCCCAGATGTAGTCAGCACGCAGACCCGCTAAGGTGCCTTGGCCTTTTTCATTTTCGTTATTCAGTTCATCAACTTGCTTACCTGCCGCGGAGATCTTAATGTTTTTGGTAACTTTAACCTGTGCTTCCAGTTCCGCTTGTTGGGTATCTGTTCTTAGATCGCCATCGGATTCGCGCTCTTCAATCGAGGTAAAGCGTGTTTTCACAGCAACACGATCGGTCGCTTGGAAGCGAATTTCAGTGCCGTAAGATTCTTGTTCTAAATCGTCATCTTGGTTTGCGTAACTGTATCCCGCATCTTTAGATTTATACCAGCCCTTAACATCGTTACCCACCGCAGAGAAGATATTCGGCGCAATATCATAAAGGTTCATCACGCCTTTCACCTGATAGATGTCACCTTCTCTATCTTCACCGACAGTACCAATCGGCTCAAAAGTTAAACCACCGTCTAATGAGACAAAGTTTGAATCGGTTTGACGGCCTTTACTATGGCCAAATTCCGCCTTCAAATACGTACCTTCAGAAGCGCGTAATGTCAGATCTGTTCCGTACGCTTCGTAATCTTGGTTGTCTTTTTCTTCGGTTTGATAATTGGCACCAACACCAATGTAATCATTCACCCATCCTTTAACACGACCACCAGCAGTCAATGCATCCAAAGCATCACTGCCCTGAGGTACATATTCATAGTCCACCGCTAGATAGTTGTCATAACCAGACGATGGTTGGTCATTGATGACGGTACCGAAGTTATCTGAAATGATGTTGTTCAGCGGTCTGGTCAGAATAATACGACCTTGATACGGGTCAATTTCATAGTCTCGTCCCGATTGCAGTGGCATTTCCTGGACCGTGATGCTGCTGTCAGGGTCAACAACTTTCACCATCACCTTGTCGCTGCCTGGAACCACTTCACCATGACGCAAGAAGTACAGCGAACCGCCAGTCCCTAGGAATTCATCGTGAGCAAAGAGTGAATCAGATTCAGCAGCAAAACCAACAATGTTCAAACGGTCTTCACCAAACTTAGTGGTTGAACGGGTACGGTAATCGCCTTTGAAACCATACAAGCTACGGTTGTAGTCGTTGTTGTCGGTGCCAGTAATACCAGTGTTGTAGTTACCCCACAAAACATTGGATTTATCGTACTCAACGTTGAGGTAAACTTTACCTTTGGTATTCACCACTTTGTAGATGTTGGAACTGTCACCATAATTGCCATAATACATCTCATCGTCGTCTTCCAGAATGTCGAACACACTGGATGAGTCAGAGGCAAACGGGTGCTTAAACATGTCTCGCACGTCGCTTTCTTTGGTATCAAAGTGGGTAGTAATTCTGAGTTTGTCGCCAAACTTACCTTGGCCAAAGTACGCTAGGCGACCTTGATTGTAGATATCATCTTGGTATTGGTCATCGACTGCCAATGCAGCGGAGTTGCCCGTCACCTTATTTTTACCTATATAGAAATCGGCAAGACCGGCTTGTACCCAGTATTCATCTGGAATACGTACATACAACTGGTAGCGACGCTCTTCTCCATTGTCGAATACTACGCGCGTCGGGAACAAGTACGCATCCGCGGGTAGATATTGTTCTGCGTACAACTCACCTTCTTCAACATCAAATTCGTCTTCGCCGATAATGACCTTATCAACGCCTTTTAGTCCCGTACCGATGAAACGTGCCAGCCCCGCTGAGGTCGGAATGTTATGGCGCATCAACTGTGCTTTACCAAGTTTACGGCTTTGTTCTTCTTCGCCATCGTTCTTGTCGATGTCGACTTCAGAATCTGGCTCAACTAGGTTAATCACGCCGACCGTCGTCACGTCCATATTGCCGTCTTTATCGAAGGCTTTTAAACGGAACAACAGCTGCGTGTTGGATTCAAATTGAAATTCTTGTTCAGTCGCACCATCCCAAACAATGTTGAAATCGTTCGCAAATTGCTGACCTTCAACCACTGTTAAAGGATCAACCAAGCCACGGTCACCACCACGGAATACTTCCAGTTGGTAATGGTCAACGTAGTAGCTGAAGTTAGTTGTGATAGCAAAGCTCATCTCTTGCAGTGGCTTACCATCTTTCACTTCAACATCGCTGCTAATGCTCAGGTCAAGTACCGGGTCAAAACGCATAATGTCACGGCTTGCCCAGATCGCACCTTGTTCTAAATAAATACGCGAGTTATCGATTTGCTCATGCGCTTTAACTTCAATACCCAGTGAGTCACTGTCAAGTTTCTCCAATTGACTGGTGTCTTTCGCGAACGAAAGTATCGGCAACGCTGCCAAGATACACACTGTTAGTTTCGAGCGTCTAAATTTAATCATAAATAATCCTGCTTAACCGCTTGAGTGGTCGGCTGGGCGTACCCAGCCTGCATCTGTGCTGCTAACGGTTAATCATCCCCACTGCTTTTGATGCTGAAGTTAAATTTCGTCAGTTTGTTTGGTGTGATTCGGCGCACTTTCGGGTTTTCACTGATTACCTTCATGCCTGTTGGTAGCGAGTCAGTGTCGACTTTGACCAAGAACTGCTTACCTTTTTTATTCAACACCCACTGATCTGGTACATGGTATCGACCATACTGGTCTGTCTCGATGATAATGCCTTCGACAGTCAATAAGCGAACCCCAGGAATACCGTCTTCGTAGATCCCTTTGTTCTCTACGACGATCTCCCAAAGGTAATCATCACCATCTCGATAGAGGTTTCGTATCACATCAATATTTTCTGCCGACAATCCTTTCTTCTTATCTCCTTTGTGCTTAGTCGTAACGTTACCTTGCATGTCAAATTCGATGTAAGTGCCATTATCGGTCGTCACCTTGAATGGGAAGCCTTGGCGGGTCCGCGTCTTAAATTGGAAAGCCACTTTGTTGCTACCTTCAATGGTTCGGTTGCGAGATAAGCCATACAATTCATCGACTTCATATCCTTTATCCACACTCGACATCACAACGTCTTGTCCTTTCAATTTCACGTTCGCATCTCTCAACTGAGTCTCTACGCCATCTTGAGTAATGAACGTGGAATTCGGAATGTAATCCTCCTCAGCAAAGTCAACATCGATGTAGATATCATCGGCAGTGGCATCAGCTTGGAAGCCATCACCATTGTGATCTTCAAACACCTTACCGATGATGGATGCAGTATCGAACACCTTGTCTGGCATAACTTCAACCGTTGCACTGGCGAGGTTCGACTTCACAACGTAGTTGGTCGTGGTGTTTTGTGCGGAGAAGCTTTCTGCCGGTGGCGCTTCTGCCCATGCGGTGTTGGTGTAAACGCCAAAGGTAGCACCAACACTCACACGCATTAGGTAACGAATTCGAATTGCGTCTGCAGTTTGCGAGTCACCGTTGCCATAGATATTCATATCTCCGACTTCGAAGAACAACTGATTGGTCTTAGTTGGCTCTACGGTAATTTGGATGTCGTCTGCGGTATCGAACACACCATCTGGTCCACTGTTCACCATCTCGGTAGAGTCAGGGATGTAAGCGAAGCCCCCTGGGTAGCGGTCAACCAACCGAACCCCTGTAAATGGGTTGTCGTTTTCGTTGGTGATCGTCACTTCATATTCCACAACTTCACCGACACTCGCTTCTGACTTGCTAGCAACCTTAGTTACTTTCAGCATGCCTTCGTTGTACGCTTGCTTCTTGACCTTAATGGTCACATTGGCGGAAGCGGTTTCACCTGTCGATGCGGCGGCGGTGAATACGTTTGTGAAGTTGTCATCGATACCTCGGTTGATTTCACCCTTCACCACGATTTCGTATTCATTACCTTGATACGCCTTCATGGTGTGGTTTGAATCGACATTACTGTCTGAATCAACAGAAACCACAACACCAGACTTGAGCTCGGTGATGGTCGCTTTCCATGTGGTGAACAATGGATTGCCGTTGTTACCAATGAGCTTATCGATTTCATCCAACAAGTTGACGCTTTCTGCATCGGCAGAACCTCGGTTGGTCGCGGTCATTGTGAAGGTAATTTCATCGTCGTCGTTGGTGTATTCCGCTTTATCCGCCACCTTGGTCACCGACAAAATGATCGGCAGTGGTTTGATGGTTGCGAAATCGTCAGCAAGGACATCACTTTCTGACTTGTCATAGGCATACGCGTGGTTGGTGATTTCTCCCATCGCATCCGCGTTGACGACACCCGTGATTTCAATGTCCAACTTATCGTTTGGCGCAATAATCACGCGGCTATTCACATCCAGGTTGTCGCCCTGAATTTGTGGCAACACGATGGTGCGGTCGTCATTATATGAGCTTGTCATACTCCAACTGGTAAACGCTGACGCTTCGATGTCGTGAATCGTATTTACCTTCAACTCTGAGATAAGATCCTTAAGCACTATCTCTTCGGTAAACGAGCCAGATTCATTACTTAACACCACGTGGTAAGTGACGTTTTCACCCGGACGGTAATACTCATCATCCACGGTTTTCTCAAGTTTTACTGACTCTGGCATCGCTAAGAGCGTCGCTGTTGCGTCTTGAGTATCCCCCCGGAACGTAGCGCTTGCCGTGTTTTCAATCTCACCAATGGCGTATTGGTTTACGAGACCAGTAATCACAAACTCCACCTCATCATTTGCCGCAATGGTCAGCGTCGAATCAATGTCAGCATTCACACTTGGAATATTGGTGATGTCTGTTTCTGGGTTACCTTTGTTGATATCAATACGCCATGAATCAAACGCTTTCACGGTCGTCCCATCAAGTCGAACAACTTCAATATTGCTGATAGCATCTTTCACACCAACATCCGTTGCTGGCACAGTGCCTTCATTCTTCACCTTAACGCGGAATGTCGCTTCCGTGCCGGGAACATAGTATTCCGTGTCTGCGGTTTTCTCGATTGAGATACCTTGAGATTGAGGCTGGATGGTCGCACTTGATTGTTGCGTGGTGCCATTCAGATCCGCAGTGGCAATATTGGTAATTTCGCTCGCTGCCAATGGATTGGTTTTCACCGTAATGGTGAACTCGACAATATCATGTGGGGCAATATCAATAACTGAGCGAATATCTTGGTTATCGACTGGCATTGGCGTGATAGTCGTACGACTGTCACTCTTAGTGGTTTCGATAGTCCAACTCTCAAACGCACGTTCATTTACACCGTAGATGTTGATCGCTTTAATGCCTGACAGAATGTCGTCTAGCTCAATATCATTATCAAAGCCACCGGTCCCGTTGTAGACACGAACATGGAATACCGCTTCTTCACCCGGGATATAAATTGGTGATTCAGCCGTTTTCTCAATCCAAACTTCTTCAGGTAACGTCTCAAGCGTAGCCGTTGCATCGGTAGTCGCACCACCGAACTCAGCCGTCGCGGTGTTAACGATATTGGCCACTGCACTGCTGTTGACTGTACCTGTAATAGCAAATTCCACCGTGTCATCAGGTGCAATATCAAGGTTGGTAGAAATATCACCGTTTGGTCCCGGAACCGTATCTATGTTGGTACGTGGGTCCCCTTTAGTGGTCACGATCGTCCAATCGTTAAACGCAGGTTCTATCGCTCCACCAGAGGTTTCAACTTCAAGTGAAGAAATGATGTCCTCGACTTTTACATCTGCCGCAAAGCCGGAACCATTATTGGTCACTTTGACGCGGAATGTGGAGAACTCACCCGGTTGGTAGTAACGCTCATCGGTGGTTTTCTCCAGAACGATATCACCCGGACGTGGTTTCAACGTTGCTGTTTCCGTCACGTCTTTACTGTTGTGATTCAACGTTGCGGTGTTAACAATGTCGCCCGTTGCTTCCGGGTTCACTAAGCCAATAACGTAAAGAGTGATGGTGTCGTTCGGTGCGAGGTCGATGTTGTAATCAATATCCTTGTCAACCACAAGTGAGTTCGCATCGACGGTAGTCAGTGAACTGCCCGTAACATATTGAACCGCCCATTGTAGGAAAGCTTGGTTGGCCGAACCATCAATGGTATTCACGGTGAGCGCACCAATTTCATCTTTCAGGTTGATGTCATTCGCGTAGCTGTTACCTTCGTTGACAATTTTCAGGATGTAACCTGCCGCTTGGTTAGGGCTATAAAACTCCACCATTGGCTCTTTCGTAAAGGTTAAATCTGGGATCGTCGCTGTGCTGGTTGCTTCTGCAGTTTTAGTCGAACCATTGTAGGTCACTTCAACTTGGTTGGTGACATCGCCCACTACTTCAGGGTCAAGCTCCCCTTCTGCAGTAATGGTCACGACATCATTTGGACTGATGTCCAAGCTGCCATCTAAAAACTCACCCGTGGACGATGGGAACTTAGTGTCACCCGTCTGTGAAGACGCATTGAAGAAGATGGTGCCAGACTCAAACGCTTTTACTGTCGCGCCCGTAATACTGGTCGAAGTAATGTCGTTGACTAGATCCTTAATGGAAACATCACTTGCCCAGTTGGCTGTGGTGTTTTCAATTGTGATGGTATAAGTAAGCTTGTCACCTGATTCGTATTGGCTCTTATCAACCGTTTTATCGACCGTGAGATCAGCCGTTGCCGCCACATAAGTCGCATCCGCAGTTTGAGAGCCGCTTGAATCGCTCACTTCCACTACGTTAGTGATATCACCAACAAGGTCCGCTTTTACAACACCTTCAACATGAAGTTTCACTGTGTGGTCTGGGTGAATGTTGTAGCGAATCTGATAACCATTGTCGCCAGTCACCTCAGAGCCTGCAATGGGCTGAGTCAATGTTGGATCAGTACCGTCAACACTCACTGACGTCGCTGACCAAGAATCAAATGCACGAACTGGTAAGGTCGCACCCGCTTTTTCAGCACGAATCGTCTTCCAAAGGTCAGAAATCAGGACATCGGTCGCATAACCTGTACCTGTGTTTTTCACCTCGATATCGTAGCCAATGGTATCGCCTGGATGGTAAATCGCGGGGGTAATTGAAGTGACTTTCGAAACGGTAAGTGTTCCCGGTTCAGGGATGATAACTTTTTCTTTCAGGTTGTAGGTGAAGTAATTGGTTCCTGAATTTAGTTTGCCTTGTAGTTGGTTAGTAAACTCACCAACTGCATCATCGCGAGCATGACCAACGACTTCGATTAGGATTTCAGTATAAGTATCATCGGCCGCTTTACCACCCATCTGAACCGTCACATCAATATCCGTGTTTGGAGCTACAGAGTTAAGGTTACTAATGTCTGTGTAAGCCGGATTACCATCAGTGATAATTTGAGCACTTACCGTCCAATCCTTTAAAGCAACTTGCTCTGTACCATCAGCGACTTCAACTTTGTAATTGCTAATAATGTCACGAATGTCAATCAACTCGTTATTTGCAGTCTCGTTGCGAACACGCATTTGATACCGAACTTCTGAACCTGGAGTATAAGTTGGTGTGTCCGTTGATTTTTGAGCAATCAGGCTCGACGTACCAGGATCTAGAACGACGGCATTACTATCAACGCCGTTGACTTTGGCCACATTGGTAATGGTCCCTGTGGCGTCCGCCGCTACTGTGCCGTCAATCTCAAACACAACGGTGTCGCCTGGCATCAAGTCGAACGCTGCATTCAGTGGTACAGTTCCTTGGTAGTTACCCGTAATTGAGAATCGGTCTGCATCAGGCGCACTCACGATTGCCACACTGTAGTCTTGGAATGCTGCCTTACCATCAGATGTATCAATGGTGTTTAGTTCATCAACGATAGTCGCGCCATTGGTAATGCTGTCACCCACGTTGGTCACGCTAACTTGATATTGAACTTGACCGTTCGGGTTGTAGTGACAATCTGTGCCAGTCGTTGATGGGAAAGTACATGTGCCACTGTCTGCGGTTGTACTCAGAACTGACTTCTCGAAGTTTAGTACGGGCACAACTGGTGGAATTACGTCCGTGGTATCACTTTGGTTCCCAGCCTTACCCGTGTTGCCATCGATATCACCAAGAGCGTCCGGGCGAACTTTTCCTTTAACCGTAAACTCAATGACTTCTTCCGGAGCGATATCGACTAGTAGGTCAAGATCATCAGTCGCATCATAAGACTCGATGTAAGTGTCTTGGGTTCCCGTTGTACCTGTTGAAGTGAAAGTATGAGATATATCCGTATCTGAGAACGCTGATTTCGTCGTCCCACCGATCACTTCAACGCGAACGTTAGAGACAATATCTTGGATCACGGTTTGGTCACGCCACACGGGCTCGGTGTTGATCACCGTGAATTTGTAGATGACCTCATCTTCAGGTTTGTAGGTGTCACCGGATACATAAGATTTGCCATCGATTGAGACAATTTCTTTGCTCACCGACAGATTACTGCCCTCAGGCGTAACTTTTGCGGAATTGAAGTTACTGCCGTTGTATTTCGGTGTCGCAACAATCTGGTCGAGCGCATCTTGGCGGATCTGTGACTCCATGACAAAGTCAATCCAACCACCCGGCGCGATCGAAAGTACTGAAATATCGATATCTGCATTCGCACCACCAGTGTAGCCATCAATTAGTGTCGTCGCTTCACCGGATGTGGTAGCGGTGACTGTCCAACCATATTGATCAAATGCAGGTAGCGTTTGTGAGTCAGATTCACCAGTTGCATTCTGAGCAACACGTACTTTGACATTTGAGAACAACTCTTTTAGTGATTTGTTGTACTCCAAACCTTTACCATTGTTCTCAATACGCAAGTGGTAAACGATCTTTTCGCCATCTGTCGTATGGTTGTATGTGGTCTTGTGTGTTGCCAATGATGTATCAGTGTACGCTTTATGCGACTTAACAATGTTCACCGGCAGCATGTTCACCGGTTCTGACGGTAAGTTATGGCTCTTGTCGACCACTGCAACGTTAAGAATTTGACCTATCGCTTTCTCACTGATCTTCGCTTTGATCGTATAAGTAACAAAGGTTCCGCCTGTTGCAAATTCATTAGCTGCTAGGTTGAACTTAGTATCGATATCACTGTTGTTACTGACAGAGCCCGCATCACTAATACCACTCGAATCAACACTGGTAACAATGGTCCATGAATCAAATGCACGTCCTTTACCACTACCATCGAAGTAATCGGTCTGGATCTTGCTGATTTCATCCTTGATTGGCATCTCATTAATGTGAACATTATTTAAGTTCTTCAGTGAGATTTCATACTCGATGTAACCACCCGGCGTATAACCACCACTTAACTCGGTAGTGCCATCCTGATCGTAGATTTTGGTGACATGTTTTGAGAAGTCGTACTTCTCTGCAGAGGCTTTGGTCTCCGCACTCACTGTATCGCCATCAACAGTAAGTAAGTTCAAGATCTCACCGACGGCGTTGTTGTTCACCTTAGCCGTCACAACATACTCAATGATTGTGCCTTTAGGGATAGAGGCATGAGTATCGATGTCTGCGTTATCAGCAATCTTGCCATCCAGATCGAGAATAGCCGAGGAGCTACCACTGACGATCCTTGGAACGACCGTCCAACCCGAGTCAAACGCTTTACCGCTTGTGCCATCGACAAGATCGACCATGATATTAGACAGTCGGTCGATAACAGGAATGTTGTATGCGTTACCCTTACCATCGTTTTCGATTGTTAAACGGTAAACTAGAGGTTGCCCCGGCTCGTAGCTTGATTGATCAACCGTCTTACTGAACGCCAGATGATAGCTGTTCGGGATCACCGTGATACCACCAATAGTGATTGTACCGGTCGCGTCTTCACGCACCACACCCACGACTTCAAAGGTAACGGAATCTTTGCCAGCCACATCGATCGTTGTGTTGATGTCTTTATTATCCGCAACAGTACCATCCAATGTGCCGTCGGTTGTGCCGTCGCCACCATTTGAATCATCTTTCGAAACATCGACGGTGAAACCTTTATCAAATGGCGTCGCTAAAGAGCCATCCAACAACTGAGTCGTAACACCAGTAATGTTTTCGCTTACAGCGTGGTCATTGACATAACCAGTTTGAGAAGAAACCGTTACTTGATAAGTTAAGGTATCACCTGGCGAATAGAAGCGAGACTCAACCCCATTAACCAGTAACTTCCTCACCACATCGCCGCCATTGTAAGCTCGCTCCATCTCATGATGAGAAAGATGTGATTCTTCAGTAACTTGGCCAAAGTCACGGTATACGTAGGCGTCATTCTCAATTTTGTCGTTTAAGTTCCCCATTGAATCCTGAGAACCAATAACATTGTCTTTAACACGAGCTTTAATTCGGAAAGTACGCAATTCGCCCGCAGCAAGTGTCATCGTGTTCGATGCATCACCAGGTGGGTAGATAAAATCTTCGGTAGTTTGAGATTGAAAACCGCCGCCGTCATCGAAATCAAACTGCCAGTATTCAAACGGAGATTGGTTTGGGTAGTTTTCATATTGGTTGTCTTTGTCATTTGCCAAAACAGAACGAATATCTGTCAGTAAATCAACGACCTTAAGACCGCTTTCGACATTCGCGCCATTGTTCAAAACACGAATTTCATAAGTGACGTCATCGCCAGGAACAAAGCGAACTTTATCCGCTGTTTTCAGAATAGAAACGTTAAGAGAGTCCCCTGATGTACCACCAATCTCGGCAGAAGAGGATTGGTTTAAGTTCGTCGATGGATCGTAAATCTCTGCGGTATTAGCGATCTCATCTTCTATGTAATCGTCTTTAACTTTGCCTCTCACATTGTAAACAACGTAACCTTCGACACCGTTAATTTTAGGATCGATATCGATACGACTATCGATATTTCCGTTATTTGGATACCCCGACTTTTCACCAGCATAACTGCCCGTTTGAAAAGGTGAATTATTGGAATCTGTAGACGCCGTTATTTCCCATTCAGAGAACGCATTCAAGCCCTTAATATCATCTGTGACACGAACTTCGTTTGCATAACCAGGCCCAGTATTGACGATGGTAATCTTGAAGTTAACCCATTGGCCTGGAACAAACGAGTCATCAGGTGTTGTTTTCGCAACAATCACTTTTGGATCATGAGGGTAAACAATAACCGTATCCGATGCAGATGATTGAACTGTTGAATCCGGTGTTTTGATTTCTGCTGTATTGTCAAATCGCGAGTATATAATCTCACTTTCATTTGAGCGGTCGATTTGTGCCACGATGGTGTAAACCACTTCAACATTCGGCGGGATTTGTGCCGTTGTATCTAGATCCGTATTTGGCGCAAAAGTACCGACGTCGGTGTACGCTGGATTGCCATCCAATTGAGGATCATCTGAGATAATCTCCGCACTGATCGTCCACGATTTGAACACTTGTTTTGATGTCGTATCTGGTTCCAATATCTTCGCGGAGATCGAAGATAAGGTGTCTTTTACAGCAACATTTGTCGCGTAACCGTTTTCTTTATCGTTCTTTAAGCTGATTTGGTAAATGACTTCGGTATCAAGCTTAGAATACGCAGTCTGTTCACCATGAAACCCGCTGTCAGTATTCGTCTTCACGCGTTTGTTTAGCGCAATCGCAAAGTCGCGAGGATCAGAGCCTCGATCGGCATAGACAGAGCCATCAACAGTTACTTCGTTTGAGATATGGCCATTTGCTAAAGGGTTAGTCTGAGCAACAATGGTGTACTCAATATAGGAGTGAGGTTGAAGCGTAGCAATGACATTCAAATTGTCAGGGTGTTTCACTTCTCCAGTGATACCAGTATTTGAAGCGGTCGCTGGTGTGCCATCGTCTTTAAACGCTTCGGCAGTGATCGTCCAATCCGAATAAGCATTGATTTCTTTGCCATTGATATCGGTTGTTTTCACTGAGTTAAGGTCGTCTAGTACCTGAACTTGGTTTGCAAAACCATCACCGTCGTTCGTCACGGTAATGGTGTAAGTCAGAGTCTGGCCAGAAGAATAAAAACGGCTATCTACGTCTTTACTCGCACGTAAGTTATCATCTGGAGTTTGAACACCCGAGCCTTCTTCGGTTACGTTATCATTAGAGCAACTTGGGTCGTCATCAAGAATGAGGCCTGTACTGGTATCATTCGTTTTGGCAGTCAGTTTGTACTTAATGGTTTTACCCGGTGCGATGTCCGGTGTCAGCGAGAGTGGACTTGATGTCCAAGCTCCATAACTAAAAGAGCCAGGATCAGAACCAATCGAGTCTTCACCAGAAATCACTTCAATTTTCCATTTTTCGAAAGCCTGCCCGTCACCAGCGCCACCCGCTTGCTCGGTAACAACACACGTCAAGTTATCTTGAACTAACAGGTTATTGGCAAAGTATTTTGATGAGCCATTTGTAACGGTAATTTCGTACTCAATTTCACCACCTGGTACATATTCGGATGCAGAAGTGGTTTTAGAAATAGAGATATCAGAATCCGTCACACTCAACACTTTTTCAGCATCAACCGTATCCGAAATACTGGAGCTTTTGACCAAAGAGCCTGAGTCATCCGTTACTGAAGCAGTAAAGCCTTGCAAGGTGCCAATCGTGATCGGGGTAAGGATTGCTTTAATTTGGTAGGTGATCGACTCGCCCGGATAGATAGAAACGGTATCGTCAAAATCGACATCCGTTTGTGCGCTGCCTTGGTAGTCAGAAAGTGAGTTACTGCCAATGCTTGAAACCGTGATATCCCAAGTCGTGAAGGGGTTACCATCCACATCGGTGTTGTTGTAAGAAGGGGATAAATTGTTAGCTAAACCATTGCGGCTAACTAGGTCTTTAATGTTTTGTTTTACATGATAATTATGAGCAATCGCGCCACCGCTGTTACTCACCTTCAATTCAAAATCTACCTCACCGTTAATCAGGTATGGCGATGTTGAATTGAGCGTGTGTTCCAGTTCAATTTCAGGATCAGATGGAGGTGTTGATAGTGGGTTGCCGTCGACTGTACCAGCACGAGTCGTGGAACTTGCTTGTGTATCAATATCGGATACTAAGTCCGCAGCAACCGTCGCTTTGATGGTGTAAGTAATGTAACCACCAACAGAGATCTCCGCATCGGTGAGTGACAAATCTCCTGTTGTTGCAAAGGTACCCGCATCGCTCCCTGATGAAGCGACGGCACTAATGCTCACGCTGCTAAATGCACTCCCGGTTGTGCCATCTAACTTTTGTCCTGTTAAAGAGGCAAACTCTTGCTCAATATCTAATCCTTTAACCGCATAAGCACCGTTATTGGTTGCCGTTAAAGAATAAGTCAGTGTGCCGCCAACATCGTATTCGGTCGGGCTAACGTATTCTTCCAGAAGATAATCGTATTCAGCCGGAGGGAAAGTAATTGTATCTGGGTTAGTAAAAGTCGTCTCTGTGCCGGAAACCGTTCCTTTTACTTCGGTGTTGCCAAGAACAATATCTTCAGCAGCATCATCA
Organism: Vibrio sp. 10N.222.52.B12; assembly: GCF_002875385.1. Taxonomy (NCBI): domain Bacteria; kingdom Pseudomonadati; phylum Pseudomonadota; class Gammaproteobacteria; order Vibrionales; family Vibrionaceae; genus Vibrio; species Vibrio sp. 10N.222.52.B12. The sequence goes on from NZ_MDAW01000110.1 coordinate 95,043, forward strand.
GCAACTGTTGCTTCAATTTGATAAGTAATGCGCCCTAGCGGTAATAAGTTAGCGCCGGTCACGTTCAAATTACTATTGCTGGAGGAATAACTACCTGCATTCGTTCCCAAGGTGTGAGTATCGGTAATCTTGACACTGCTGAACGCCCTGCTCGATCCAGACATCACATCCCAAATGGCATTCGTCACTGACACATCACTGATCGTGCTGATCGTCGTATTTCGAACTTCAATCGAGTATGTAATGACCTGTCCATTTTCATAAGGCAGACCGAATGTTGGGCTAAAAGATATTTCAATTTCCCCTGCTGCTAATGCTTTGAAAGGAAGCAAAAACATAAGCAAAAACAAGGCTAGATAACGTTGAACAATTGGCACAATACTTTTCCGACTCATATAAAATATTAATTATTCAGATATTTATGACTAAGCTAGCAATAGCGTCAAAAACTAGGCGCCGAGATATTGTCGACAGAAGAATTTACATTGTCACGTTTCTGTCATTTTTTATTCGGCATTGGTTAAAACTACTTGGCTATCAGCTCTGGTTCAGATTTGCGACAGATTCAAGCTGCGCAGAGGTAATAAATTCACCAAATGTTTCACACCAAATAATAACGGTCGTGTAGTTGTCTAAAGGCAAATCTTGAGGAAGAGTGACCATAAAACGGTCAAATGTTTTCACGTCACCCACATTAATCATTTGCGGCTTCAATCGATTGAAGTCAGCTTCCGTTTCAACAAATTTCGGAGAGAGGTACACTTTATAATCTGGGCCCGGAGCAAGCTCACCTTCAAAAGCCAAGGTGTCTTCCGTTAGCCAGATATCTCCTTGCCCCCAATGCAAAAAGTCACTGTCGATGCGATCTCGTTCAAAGACTCCACGATAGAGCAGCCCCTCAGAAGAATGAGAGATCACTGAGACATCAGGAGAAGTGGGTTGTATAAGAATAGGCAGCGCGTAAATACCGGCGGCAAAACCAGCCAAAACACATAAAGTGTGGCTTACAAGCAACAAAATCCATTTCATAGTTATATACCTAGCTTTAGCTAATACGACGTCATCGATAAATTTAGTCTATAAAGTTCGCTAAATCAGGGTATTAACCAAAACTCAGAGATTTCCTATATATTTTTCAGGTGAAGGTCACAAATCTGATTATTATATTGCGCTTCTTGATGCTTAAATTGAATATTCATCATTTAAACAAACGCAACTAATGGAAATATAAATGAAAAAAATTGGTGTTATGGAAGAGTGGTTTTATTTCAATGAACGTAGATTTACCAGCATTTGAAAAAGCAGAGGGATAGCCAGAAATGGAGTTGAATACGGAAGAAAGGTAAAAAGCCAGCCTTAGTACTTTCATCCTCGGCTGGCTTTATTGATTATTGTTTAGGTTGGATGGTTGGTTGCTCTATCAAACCTTCTTTGAATACGATGAAGGCTCGGCGGTTAAGGGCATTGGCCTCTTTGGAGCGCTTATTAATTGCCGGTTGTAGCTCACCAAACGATTTCACTTCCCACAAGAATTGCGATGGGTCGATTTTGGTTTTCAGATACTTCACCACTTCAGATGCTCGGCGCTGTGCCAACTTCTCGTTGTATGACAGCGAACCAATTTGGTCAGTATGACCCGCAACAAGAATACTGCCCTGTAAGCCTTGCAACTTATCAGTGAAGCTGTCTAATTTGGCTAAATCTTCCGGCTTCAGCTGTGACTTGTCGAAATCGAAGTGCGGTGTCATCGCCATGTAGATTTTGCGTTCCGGTTTTGGTGGCTCACAAAATGGCATTTCTTCATATTTTTGCGCTTCCTCGAACACCACAAAAGCACGGCGGTTTTCAGCACGATCCTGATCGGTTTTACCCAGCGCTAATGGTTGCGTTTCACCAAAATACTTCACTTCCCAGTCATAATGGTCTGGATTAAGTTTTTCTTTAAGGAAGCTCTCCACTGATTGAGCGCGGCGCAGTGACAAGGCTTCGTTGTATTCCAGTGAGCCTTTGTAATCGGTATGACCAACAATGGTAATTCGACCGCTTAAGCCTTCGATTTCATGCACGAAGGCATTCAAACTCGTCGCATCTACGTCTCGAATGTTGTACTTATCAAAAGCAAAGTGCTCTGCCACAGCAATGTGAATTTCTCGCTCTGGCGCTAAACATTCGCTGATTAAGAATTTCGATACGTCCAAGTCGGTAAACTTGTCTCGGTTCTCTTGGCTTACGTACGTATCGGTGGCGCAACCAGCGACAAGCAGCGTGCCGACTACCCCACCAAGAAGACGAAGGGTTGTTTTCATAAATTCCTCTCACTCATTCACGGATGGGGTTATAACTTACCAACCAAGTTGATGAATACGCCTTGTGCGTCGTAGTCATCATCGTTGGTTAAGTCGCTATCAAAGGCAGAGAAGTTGTAACCAATACCGACTTTGAAGTTGTTACCAATGTGCTTATTCACTGACACCAAGGCACCATGTTCCAACTCATCATTTAAGGTATCCGTTTTCCAGTGGTATTCACCGGTGACGTCCCACTCTTTCATTACTCGGTAAGAGGCGCTTAAGCCATACAGATCAATGTCACTTTTGATGATTTCGTTCTTACCGGATTCACGCGCAAAAACTTCTTCTTTGTCTTTATGTGCGTATTTCGCGCCGACATCCCAGTTTTCATCGATGCTGTAAATCGCTTCGACTTCGATGATTTGGCTGGTTTCATCTTGGTAATCCACATCACGGTCTAGTTGATCATAATCCGCAATGTAGGTATAACGGCTCAATAAGTTCAGACGGTCGTTGTAGATTGGACGGTATGCTAAGCCACCTGTTGCCTCGACAAAGCGCGCCATGGTCTCACCTGTGGTTTGACTCTCAGTAATCGAGTAGTTGTACTTACCAAACAAGGTGTGCTCTTCCGTTAAGCGATGCGTGTAACTGTTGGTCGTCACGATCTGCTCCAGCTCTCGCTGTGCGACATCAGGATCGTCTTCGTTCTTGTCGACACGGTATTCCAGTTTGTGACTCAAGTTGATGTCATCCAAATCGATTGACGCATTCAAGCTGACAGATTGTCGTTCAGTGATTTGGTTTTCATCGTCTTCGATTTCACCTTGTTGATAACCAATGCCCATTTCGACATCGTCCGTCACGTCGTAACCAAATCCGTAGGAGTCGATACGGCCGTGGCCATCGTTTTCATCGACAAATTGGTTCTCTTGGTAGAAATCCACACTTGAAGTCAGATCAGCACGTTGGCCGACAATCACGTTGTTTTCACCTTCGTAGTTATCATCTACGTAAGTGACATAAGTAGAGTGGTCGTCAGAGACATCATAGGTCACGGTCGCTTCGGCAATTTCACCACGGTCACCAGTGGTGTACTCACCGCCCAGTGATAAGTCTTCCAACACGCGGAACTCAGCCCCCACAGAAACGCTGTCGTTGTCGTCGTAGTCGTCCGATTGGTTCATGGTGGTTTGGCCTTTGACATACACGCTGTTATCACTATCCCACATGTAATCCAAACGTAAACCCGCCAAGGTTGCATTACTTTGCTCATCGGCTTGGTTGAGCTCATCTACCTGTTGGCCTGCTGCCGATAGCTTGATGTGCTGAGTCAGTTTGAATTGGGTTTCTAGCTCAATGGTCTCGGAATCTGTTTTCAGATTGCCATCCATGTCACGCTCTTCGTTAGCAGAAAAACGCGATAACACCGCAATACGGTCAGTGGCTTGCAGACGCAATTCCGCTCCATACGCTTCTTGCTCAAGATCGTCGCTGCTGCTTGCATAACTGTAACCCGCGTCTTTGTCTTTATACCAAAGTTTGACGTCGTTACCGACCGCACCGAAGATGCTTGGTGCCAAGTCATACAAGTTCGCAACTGCTGTCACTTGAATGCTGTCACCTTCGCGGTCTTCTAGACTGTCACCAATCGGCGTAAAGGTTAAACCACCATCGTACGAGACAAAGTTCGACTCGGTTTGTCGGCCTTCACTGTGTGCGAATTCCGCTTTAATGAACGTTCCTTCCGTTGCGCGAAGCGTCAAATCAGAGCCGTAAACTTGGTAGTTTTGGTTGTCTTTCTCTTCCGTCGCGTAGGTGACGCCAAGGCCGATGTAGTCATTCACCCAGCCTTTCACACGGCCGCCGTAAGACATCGCATCCAGTGAGTCAGAGCCTTGTGGTACGTATTCGTAGTCCACAACCAGATAGTTTTCGTAATCGTCGTTACCTTCAATTACGCTGCCGAAGCTGTCAGACATGATGTTGTCTAGCGGCTTGGTCAGGATAATTCGGCCTTGGTATGGGTCGAATTCATAGTCACGCCCCGGCTCTAGTGGCACTTCGTTTTGCGTTAAGCCGCTTTCATCCACGACCCTAACGTAAACCTTGTCACTGCCTGGTACGGCTTCTCCATGACGCAAGAAGTAAAGCGAGCCGCCAGTGCCAAGAAATTCATCGTGTGCATACAGAGAATCTGCTTCTGCTGCAAAACCAACGATGTTCAATCGGTCTTCACCGTACTGAGTGGTATCGCGAGTGCGGTAGTCCGCTTTAAAGCCATATAAGCTGCGGTTGTAATCGCTGGTTTCTGTGCCTGTGACACCCGTGTTGTAGTTACCCCACAAGTACTGCGACTTGTCGTATTCTACATTTAGGTAGACTTTGCCTTTGGTATTGACCACTTTCTCGATGTTTGAGCTGTCGCCATAGTTGCCGTAGTACAACTCGTCATCGTCTTCTAGAATGTCAAACACGTCTGAATCTTCCGATGCAAACGGGTGCTTAAACATGTCTTTCAGTTCACTTTCTTTGGTATCAAAGTGGGTAGTAATACGCAGCTTGTCACCAAACTTACCTTGGCCAAAGTACGCCAAACGACCTTGGTTATAGATGTCATTTTGGTATTGATCATCAACGCCAAGCGCTGCACTGTTGCCTGATACGTTGTTCTTACCGATGTACAAATCCGCCAAGCCGGTTTGTGCATAGTAAGTGTCGGGGATGCGCACGTGGAGTTGATAGCGGCGCTCATCGCCATTATCAAACACGACTTTGGTTGGGAATACATACGCGTCGGTAGGTAGGTACTGCTCTGCGTATAAGTTGCCATCTTCAACGTCGAATTCGTCTTCGCCAATGATGACTTTATCAACGCCTTTAAGGCCGGTACCAATAAACTTCGCTAGACCTGCGTCGGTCGGAATGTTGTGACGCATCAACTTAGCTTGGCCATAGCTGCGGCCTTTGCCTTCTTCGTCTTCGTTGTCGTTTCGGTCGATGTCCACTTCTGCATCCGGACGAACGAGATCCGTCACACCTACAGTAGTGACATCCATATTGCCGTCTTTGTCCCATGCTTTTAGTCGGAACAACAGCTGGCCGCCAACATCAAACTGGTAGTCTACATCTGTAGCACCGTCCCAGTTGATGTCAAAATCGTTGGCCAACTTATCGCCTTCTAGAACAGCAATCGGCTCGGACAAACCAAAGTCGCCCACACGATAAACTTCAAGTTGGTATTTTTTGATGTAGTAGCTGTAGTTAGTGGTAATGGTAAAACCAACGCTATCGCGCAACGTACCCTCTTCCACCTCCAGCTCATCACTGACGCTCACATCCAGCACTGGGTCAAATCGCGTGATGTCACGACTCGCCCAAATCGCGCCTTGGTCTAAATAAATACGCGATGCGTCGTCTTCTTGTTTTGGTGTTTCGACCGAGATATCAGTGGTCTCTGACTCGAGTTTTTCTAGCTTGCTGGTATCGGCTGCCATGCCCATCATCGGCATGGCAGAAATAATACAGGTAGCTAAACGAGACTTGCTAAATACTTTCATACAAATTCCAGATACTGCTCCAATGACTCACTACTCTTGCTCGGTGTCTTTCGCTTTGCGATGAACACTGAAGTTAAACTTCGTGAGCTTATTCGGGGTAATTCGCAACACTTTCGGGTTTTCGCTCACCACTTCCATCGAAGTCGGTAACGAGTCAGTGTCTAACTTCACTAGGAAGTTTTTCCCTTTCTTATTCAGCACCCATTGGTCGGGCACGTGGTAGCGTCCGTACTGGTCTGTATGAATGACGATGCCTTCCACCGTCATCAGCTTGACACCAGGTATCCCGTCTTCATAAACCCCTTTGTTCTCAATCACGATTTCCCACAAGTAGGCATCGCCATGTCGATAGAGGTTTCTTGTGACGTTAAGATTCTCTGCACTTAGGCCGTTCTTTTTGTCTGATTCATGAGCAAACTTGATTTGGCCTTGCGCATCAAATTCGATGCGTGAGCCACCGTCCGATGTGACGGTAAAATCAAAGCTCTCACGAGTACGTGTTTTGAATTGAATCGCGACAGATTTTGTTTCAGAGATGGTGCGGTTTATCGAGTGGCCCCAAAGATCACCCAACTCAACACCTTCTTGCACGGCTGAAATCACTTGACCATTGTCTTGCTCATCCTCAACCGACAGCTCTTTCCCATCGCGGACGACGATTGTAGAGCCAGCGATGTAGTCCTGTGTAGGCAAGTTGGCAATCAATTCCACATCAAATGCCGTCGCGTCTGCTTGGAAACCGTCTTTGTTGTGGTCTTCAAACACCTTACCGATGATGGATGAGGTATCGAATACCTTGTCCGGCTCTACGGTCACTTTGGCACTGTCTTCGTTCGACACCGCAAGGCCATCGACTTTCGATACCGCGGTGTTGATGTAGTCACCAAACGTTGCTCCAACGGAAACTCGCAGTAGATAACGAATACGTAGCTTCTCGCCCGGATCGAAGTTCAATGAAGTAAACAGCAACTTGCCTGTGTCTGATGGTTCGATCGTCAACACTCGGTCGTCTTCATTACCAAACTCACCATCTGGGCCACTCAACACCACTTCCGATGTATCAAGGATGTACTTGAAGCCGCCTGGGTAACGGTCTTCCACGGTGACGTTTTTGAAGTACGATTCGTTGTTGTTTTCTACAATGACTTCGTATTCCACGGCATCGCCCACTTGCGCGGTGTCTTGCAACGCAGCTTTTGTTAGCAGAAGTTCACCACTGTTATCTGGGATCTTCTTGATGTGCGTGGTCACGCTGTCACTGGTTTGTGTACCGTCAGTTTCTGTCGCGGTAAAAGTGTTGGTGATGTCGTCATCCAAGCCTTTACCTAGCGTGCCCACAACTTCAAAGGCGAACGCATTACGTTTTTTCGACTTCAGGTTGACCGTTAAGTCCAAATCTTCGCTTGCTGGGAAGGTGTGGCGATCAATCACGCTGCCGCTGTCGTCTACTTCGACACCTTCGATGGTCCAGTCGGTGAAGACTTTGTTGCCCGCTTCATTTTGCAGCTCACTGATTTCATCGGTTAGACGAACATTGGCTGCGTTACCATCACCTTGGTTTGTCACGGCTAAGTAGTAAGTCACGGAATCATCATCCGGTGTGTATTCCGGCTTATCAGAACGCTTCTCGACCACAAGCTCAGCAGGAACAGGCGGTAAATCCAACGCTGCGACTTGGTCTGCAGAACCTTGCACTGAGGTTGGCGACGGCATCATGCCTTTTGAGCGCGCCATTGCAGCCGGATTCCACGTCAGATCTAAGTAGTAACCGAGCACATCAATGTTAGTCAGCATGTCTTCATTGACGGTCAACGTGAAGGTGTAATCAATCTTACCGCCCGGTGCGATATCAACGATGGTGAACAGGTCTTTATCGTCTTCATAATCGCCCGGCTGAGTTTCAGCACCCTGCCAATCCGCCGTTAACGTCCAATCATCAAAGGCTTTGTCACGAGAACCATCGATGTAATCACCCATGGATTCACTGAACTGGGTATAGATAGCAACGTTCTTCGCAATACCGCGTCCAATGTTTTCAATCACTAGGTGATATTCCACTTTTTCACCCGGCACGTAATGTGGTGCGTCGGTGTAAAGCTCAGCTTGCACAACCGCACTCACACTCTGAACAGGAGGGCTGATCACATCACCACCATCGACTTGCGCGGTGTTTACAATGGCCCCAGTCGCTGAATCCACAACCGTCCCTTTAGCACGGAATACCACCTTACCTTTTGGTGCAATATCCACGCTGTATTCTGTTGGACTGACCGATTCGACATTGCTTCCTATGGTTTGTGATTCAACCTCAAGCGATGTTGAACCATCGACAAACGCAGGGCCTATCGTACCATCGTAATAACCAACTTGGATAGACGACATGTCATCCACCACACTCAAATCGGTGATGTAGTTATTCGAGGTGTTCTCGATAGTGATCAAGAACTCCAACTCTTCACCAGGCTCGTATTCGGTTTGAACGTTTGTTTTGGTGGCAACAAAATCGGAATCCATCGGTAGCATAATCGCCGTTGAATCTTGAGAAACACCGTTGTAAGTGACGGTTGCAGTGTTGCTGATCTCACCAATCGCTGTGGTACGGATCAGTGCTTTCACACGGAAGGTCACGGTACTCTCAGGCGCAATATCCATGGTTGCATTAATATCGTCGCTCAGCTCGAACGTTTTTGGTGTCACAACAGTGCGTTCATCCGATGCTTCGTACGTCACTTCCCACAACATAAACGCCGACTCTTTATTACCACTGGTGGTGTCAACATCGATGTCGCTGATGATGTCTTTCAGTTCAACACCAGAAGCAAACGCCAATGACGTGTTACTCACGGTAATGTCGTAGTTGATCAGCTTCGTCACTTCATAGGTTGGCGTGTCTACCGATTTGTCGATGGATACCGTCGCGAGGATCGGTGTACTGATTGCACTTTTTTCTGTTGTATTCCCTTCAAACGTTGTACTCGCGGTATTGGTGATGTCACCCGTCGCATTGGCTACCGTTGTCGCTTGAATGGTATAAACGATCGTATCTTCAGGAGCGATATCCAGCGTCTCTTTCAGATCTTCACCTGTTGTTGGTGCTGGAACTGGCGTTTCACCCGTTGTTGAGACCGCTGAAATCTGAATTGAACTTGGGTCAAACGCTTTTCCTGTGGTACCGCCAGCAAGCGTTGTTTCAATCGACTTCAATGTATCTTCAATTTCAACGGCTTCTGCCCAACCTAAGCCGTTGTTCTTAACCGTAACGGTATAAGTCAGCGTATCACCCGGTAGGTATTCAAGCTTGTCGACTTCTTTCGCCAACGTGACTTGTGCGTCTTCAGGCAAATACGTCGCTTCCGCTGTGTAATCTGTGCCATCACTGTCCACTTTCACTAGGTTAGTGATGTTGCCTTTGGCCTTGTCGTTAACGGTATTCGTTACAACGAAAGAGTAACTATCGCCAGGGTGGATACTGTAAGTCGCGCTGTAACCTTGATCGGTATCGATCACGTTTTTACGAGCGTTCAGCAAAGGATCGCCACTACCACCCAGTACTTCATCACTGATAACCCATTTACCCGTAAAGGCTTGTGCTTTGTCGGTACTGTTCGCCACATCGGTCATAATGGTATCAATGCGATCCACCAGCACTTGGTCGACCAAGTAACCTTCACCGACGTTAGTTAACGTGATTTTGTAAGCTACAGGCTGACCCGGTTGGTATTTCGCATCCGGTTCTGCAATAGGCGTAGTCTCTTTGGTCAATTCCAATTGGCCCGGTTTTGGTGTGATGTAGCCTTGCTCAAGTCGAGCAATCTTAGAATCATCAAGACCGTGTTTTAGGTATGCAGTGTTGGTGAATCGGCCAATCGCATCATCACGAACCTTGCCTTCCACGTGGATACGTAGAACGGTGTACTTATCTCCGCCGCCAGTGCCTACGTCATCACGACCAGCCATTTTGATCGCTTCTGATGGCAAATCGATATCTGGATTAACGGCGCCAACATAAGCATCCAGAGCAGAGAAGTCATTTGCCGTCGGGTCACTTGGAGCAGAGTTAAACAGCACTTCGTAATCAAGCGTCCACTCTTTAAGCGCCGTCTGCATTGAACCGTCAACCGTCTCGACTTCAAAACTACTAATAATGTCACGCAGTGAGAATAAACCGGAATCGACATCATCATTGGTAATATCGATGTAGTAGTTGATAGTGCCGCCTGGGACATATTCTGGAGTATCGGTCCACTTATCGATCAGGATTTTTGAACGCCCCGCCTCAAGCACAATGTCATTCGTGTCATTGCCATTCACTTGCGCCGTATTGGTAATCGAGCCCGTTGCTGAAGCAGAAACGGTCCCCTTCACGTCAAACACGATGTGTTCACCTGGGCGAAGGTCTACCGTGGCATTCAAAGGTACGTTGCCGTTGTAGTTACCTTGAACGTCGTAGGTTCCCGCAGGCTCAACAGCAATACCTGTGTTCCATTCAGTGAAGGCATCTACACCATCTTCGGTTTTAATATTGTTAATGGCGTCGATAACACGAACGTCATTAGCAATGCTGTCGCCCGTGTTTTCTAGGGTGACTTGATATTCCACATCACCGCGAGGAGCATAAGTACAGCCACTGCCATCACTAGAAGGAACCGAACAACTCGCGGAATCGCCATCGGTGTACTCTAACGTCTTGAAGTAGTTGATTTCTGAAGGCTTAGGTGGAATAGGTTCAGACGAATCCGACTCACCATCGGCGGTCACTCGGTTCGCTTCAATCTCACCCAGCGCGTCGTCTCTTACTGTACCTATCAGGTTAAAGGTCAACGCTTCGCCGGCTGCAATATCCACTTCGATGTCGAGATTACCCGCTACGCTGTAACCCGGAACATAGGTATCAATATTCGCGTCAATACCATTACTCACCGTGTGACTGATATCACCAGAGGCATACGCCGGTTTGGTTGTACCGCCAATAACTTCAACGCCAATATCGGTCACCGTATCTTGAATACGCACATCGTTCGCCCACCCATTTTCTGGGTTAGTAACCACGAACTCGTACTCTACTTCGTCACCCGGAATGTAAGTATCTCCTGAGGTGAAAGGCGTACCATTAATAGACACGACGCGTTTTTCCACATTGATGTTGTTCGCCAAAGGCAGCAACAGCGCCGTACGATTTTTGCCATCGTAGTTCGCGGTGTTTTGAATATCACCTAACGCATCTTCACGGATGGTGCCATGGACGGTGAACGTCAATGACTCCTGAGGTGCGATAATAATGTCATTGTCGATATCAATACGAGAACCGTCGACAAAGCCAACAGCCTCGGTAATCGAGTCTGGTGCAGCGTCTTTGACTAGACTTACTTCCCAGCCAGCAATAAAAGGTTCACCAACCGGATCGTTACCCGCCGTCAAATTATCTTCCGCAATACGGGTTTGAATCGCAGAGATGGTGTCTTTTAGCTGAGAGCCATACTCGGTACCATAGCCGTTGTTTTTCAGCTGAATACGGTAGTAAACCTCACTCTCACCCGATGCTTGCGAGTAGGTGGTCTTCTCCGCACTGAACCCTGCATCATAGAAGGCTTTCTTATTGAAGCTAATTTCCGGATCAGCCATTGACGCAGGAGGTGACACTGCAATTAGCTTGTTGCCATCATCCTCATCAATAAACGCTCGGTTAGTAAACGAACCTACCGCTTTTGGACTGATCTTCGCTAGAATCACATAGCTAACGTGAGGCGTGGTTAAGAAACCACCGAAGTCTTTAGCTGCAATATCGACGTGAGTATTGATAGGATCTGTAATCGGAGTGCCTGTGACAATGGCACCATCTACATCTGGGTCAGAGATACCTGAATTATCGGTCTCTGTCGTGATCGTCCACTCAACAAATGCGGGACCTCGACTACCGTCATAGTAGTCCGTCATAATTTCATCAATGTCGTCACGTAGGCTCATATTATCGACATGAGCCTCGGCTATGTTATCTATCCGAATCTCATACTCAACATATCCCCCCGGCATGTAGTGAGTTGCGCCAGTAAGTTTATTTCCATCTACATCATAGAAAGCGAGAATATTTTTCTCGTACTCAACTTTGTTTACAGTCTGCTTAATACTGTGAGCAATGCTGTCACCATCAACTCTTAGCAAGTTGACGATTTCGCCTTGAGCTTTGTCATTGATTGTCGCAACCACTTCATACTCTAACGTAGCTCCCATTGGGATATCGGCTAGAACATCAAGGTTGCTATCAGTAGATGTGTAGACATTACCAGCACCTGCACCAGCGTCGACATACTCTTTATTGTCACCGGTCGCCTTTGAGGTAATCTCCCAAGTAACGTACGCATCACCTGTACCGCCATCAACGAGATCGACTGTGATGTCCTCAAGATTATCGACAATTGGAATATCATCGGCATTGGCTTTACCGTCGTTCTCGATGATCAAACGATACGTGACCGTTTTACCCGGCTCGTAAACCGTTTCATCAGTGATTTTGTCAAAATTCAGGTGATAATCATTCGGAATAACAATGGTGCCACGATAGCTAATATCGCCAACCGCATCGGGACGAATCATCCCTTTGACGGTGTACGTAACATCTTCTCCTTCATCAATATCAATCGTAGTCACAATGTCACTGTTGTTGGCGACCGTACCGTCTTTAGTACCATCTGTAGTGCCCGCATTCGCAAGATCACTTTTCTCGACGCTTACGCTGAACTGATTGGTCTTTGTCGTAGGATCATAGAACGGGTTGCCCGTTGAGCCATCTTGCAATTGAACTGAAATACCATTAATCAATTCATTCACATCAACGTTATTGCGGTAGCCTTTACCGTCTTGTGATGTGTACTTGAAGGTATAGATCAGCTCATCACCAGGAGAGTAACGGTTGATGTTCGTAGTACGGAAAACATCACCATTGTTATAAACCTGATGGTTTTCAGCAATGGCACGTTTAAAATACTCACAATCCGTATCGCATCCAGCTTCACGCATATCTATAAGTAACGCTTCGTTACGAATGACATCAAGGTTACCAGCTTCAACCCCATTTGATACTGCATTGTCTTTGACCAAAGCTTTGATCTTTATCGTTTTCAACTCATCAGGCTCGAGAGATAAAGAAATTCTTACGTCACTGGTAGACTCACTTCCATAACCACTACCGGTATCTACCAACCAGTGCTCAAACGCAGTTTGATTTGGCTCATCTTCCACAACGCCCGTTTTTTCATTGGCAAGCGTTGTCATGACCTTTGTTAGTTCGTCTCTTAGCTCTACTTCTGCGAAGTTTTCGCCATCGTTATTCTTTACTAAAATGGTGTATTCAAGATATTCACCCGGCGTATAACGAACTACATTGGTCGCTTTAGTAATAGAAACATTGATATCAAAAAGACTGTCACTATTATCAATTTGTGCAGAAGAGCTATGGTCACGGTCCGTTAATGGATCATAAACATCAACACGGTTGGAAACCTGATCGTGTGCGTAATCACTCTTGACGATACCGGAAACTTCATAATGCACCCATCCTCCCGGTGTGATATCAACGTCGGTATCAATATTTTCGTTATCTGCAACATCACCGTAACGTGAACCAGGCTCATCGGTATTTGTCGAACCTATAACTGACCAACTAGAAAAGAAGTTTAATGCTTCAATGTCATCTTTAACGGTTGCATCGTTGGCATAACCGGTACCACGGTTGTAGATGTAGATATCGAATGTCGCTCGCTCACCAACAATGAAATTGGTGTTATGAGCCGTTTTCGCCACAACAAGGTTAGGCTCATGCGGATGCGTCGTGACTGAATCCGATAAATTGATGTTGTCTTCTGCGTCAGTCGACTTGACGGTTGCTGTGTTAGAGAAAGATCCCCACAGGATCTCAGTATCAACACTGCGATCAAGAGTACCAACAATGGTATATTTGATGGTTACACCCGGTGGGATTTGAGCAATAACATCAAGATCGTTGTTATCAGAAAAGTCTCCGGCGTCAGCTGCGACTTTTAACCAAGGCGAATCCGCCTCGATATCTGCTGAAATAGTCCACGAGGTGAAGACTTTCTTCATAGCACCAGGAGGCTCCAGCAGTTCTGCCTCTATTGCGCTGATGTCGTCTTTAATTTCGATATTGGAAGCAAAACCATTGCCTTCAGGGTTAGTCACACTGATGGTATAAGTCACTTCATTAGTCGTGTTGGTGTACCAGTTTTGTTCATCATTCCCATCTACGCGCTTATCCAACACTAGGTAGTAATCACGAGGGTAAGAGCCTCGATCAGAATAAAGCTTGCCATCCACTTCAACTTCATTGCGGATTTCATCATCCGCAATTGGGTTGACTACCGCAGCAATCGAATAAATGATGGTTTCTTTAGGAGCAACCGTCGCATTTACATCTAAGATGTTTTTGTTGCTTTGGTTACCATTGATCTCACCTGTAAACCCAGGTTCACTAATGGTGGAAACCGTACCATCCTCGGCATAAGCGACTGCGGTTACAACCCAACTAACGTACGCTTGAGTTGATGAGCCATTAATAGACGTCGTTGTTACTGAAGCCAGATCATCATAAACTGGGACATCGATCGCGTAACCTTCACCGCTGTTTTCTACTGTGATGGTGTAGTTTAGAGTGCTACCAGACGAGTAGTAACGAGAGTCCACTTCTTTTTGGACTTTCAAATTAGAGTTTGGCATTTGAACACCAGAACCGATTTCGCTTAGGTTATCGCCCAAACAAAGACCTGCATCTGTGCCGTCATCAACAATTTGGCCAACGCTGTCGTCCGCCACTCTTGCCGTCAGCTTATAACGAACATAACCTTCTGGAGCTAAATCGACTTTTAGATCGATGTCATTGGTAGTCCAAGCGCCATAGTTGAATGAACCATAGTTAGAGCCTTCACCACGGCTATCCGCGACTTCAAGTTTCCACTCCGAGAACGCAGAACCAGACGAACCATCAACTTGGTCAGTCACGTTACATGCAAACCTGTCTAATACGGTTATATCGTTGGCAAAGTATTTCGAGTCCGCATTCGAAATCTCGATGTCGTAAACCACTTCATTCTCACCAGGAACACCAGGCACATATGTAGTGTCAGAAGTATTCTTGAAACGTGAAATTTTACCTGAAGAGGAATCCAACACCTCTTCAGTATTCAAAGTATTTGTTAACTGATCGGCAGAGTCTGAGGTTCCGCCATCATTCAAAACACGGGCAATAACTTGTGGGATCTGACCGATAGCAACAGGGCTGGCATGCACAACGACGGAGTAAAGGATTTGTTCCCCAGGGTAAATAGAGATTTTATCATTCAGTGACTTATTCGTTTCTTTGCCTGACACATCGAGCTCTGAAGTGCTGTTTGCACCGATACTAATAACTTCGTTCGTCCACAACGAGTAAGGGTTACCAGTCGTATCATCGGCATTTTTATCATTAGTGATCTCATGACCTAATTCGGACTCAACCTCCTCCATCAACTGCTGAACGGTATAGCCATAAGCAATACCAGCACCTGATGCATTTTGGACTGTTATGGTGTACGAAAAGTCTTCGCCAACTAAGTAATCGTCGCTTTTGTTAAGTGTATGCGTAAGGGTTACATCCGCACTTTTTGGCGGCGTTGTCGTTGTTGTGGCGGCTTTAGAATCATCACGCGTTTCTGCTTTTGCGCTGTCGTTAATAATATCGCCAACTAATGTCGGGACAACTTGTCCTCGGATGGTATAAATCACTGAACCACCAACCGCGATAGATACATCCTTCGCATCCAAGTTGCCGCTTGTTGAGAACGTCCCCGCATTACTCCCTGAACCCGAAGTAGAAGAACTGTTTGAGACAGACGTAAAGGCTGAAATCATTGCACCATTGATGTCTTCGGCCTCAATATCTGCTACAAGGTCGGTAACCGTCATACCTTGGATTTTTGCAGAGCCTGTGTTCGATACTTTTAGGGTGTAAACCAGAGCCTGCCCTGCGCCATATTTATCAACCGACGCAGAAAGATCGATGCTGTGCTCATACACCACTCTCTGGTGGGTAGTAGTGTTTGAGTCTTCTCGCGAAAGCGCACCAGAGCGAACATTGGCAACGTTGTTAATATCACCCGCCGCCTGCTCAGAAACGGTTGCTTTGATGGTGTAGGACACCGTGCCGTTGTTTCGAATGTTTACGTTGGTCGCGGCGAGATTTCCATTTCTGTCGTAGTCACCAGCAGAAGATAGAAAAGAAGCGGACGCGGAGATCTCTGCGCTTTCAAATGCATTCACTGAACCGCCGGAATCACCGGAAGTCATGATGTTCATGATCTCATCATTGACCTCTAACCCGGAAAGTGTGGAACCAGAGGTGTTGGTTAAGGTCAATGTATATTCAATCTGGCTGCCGTTATCGTATTGGCCACTTACCGGTGACAATTGGACATCAAGCCCGGCTATATCCGCTTTCGCAGGCATAGCAATCAATACCATTAGGAACGACAAAAACGCACCACCTAAGGAGCGAATCAAACGACTAAAATCTTTCGACATACTTACTTCTACTTTCCAAATCAGCTAGTTAAGAAAAACCAGGATTAATCAAGGCGAATTAATCAGCAGAAAAGTTTAGCGAAGCGAATGTGATTACAGTCGGCATCTTTCGAGCGAAGAGTTTTTTAAATGCCTATTACGACCATGAAGAAAAACAATATGTAAGGCAGGATTTAAGGGGGGTAGCATTCAAAGCATTGATATATCGCTACAACTCGCCAAATCAGAACCAATGATTTTATAACTCTTTAGTTGATAAAAACTTATAAAATCGGTCAATAAGGAATCAATTTAAATCAGAAAGGGAAATTTTTGTTGACATGAAAGACTAGGAACGCGCTATTGCAGAACATTCCTAGTCGATAGAGATGGGGCTTTCTTAATCTAGAAAACTGTCTTGGTAAATCATTTTTTTACTCATTCCACCATCAACGACCAAGTTATGGCCGTTAACGAAGTCATTCTCTGGGTGCGTTAAAAAAAGACACGCATTAACAATATCTTTGGCTTTCCCGACTCGACCTGATGGATGCTGCTGATGGTCAAAGTTATCAAGCTCACCATACCCTTCAACCTGAATCCAACCGGGGCTAACCGCGTTGACGGTAATTGGTGTATCTGACAACGAAATGGCCATCGATTGTGTCATAGAGACCACACCACCTTTAGATGCGCCGTAAGCATCCCAACCAGATTCATTTTGATTCCAGCGCGTAGAGGCAATATTGATGATTCGTCCATAAGGCTGAGCATGATTCAATGCGATAAATCGTCGGGAACAAGCAAACGCGCCTTTGAGGTTGACATCAATCACACGTGAAAACTCTTCAAAAGTCAGCTGCTGAATGGGTTTGTTAAAGTTGGCGATCGCACCATTGTTAATGAGAACATCGACTTTGCCGTACTTTCTTTGGATCTCATCAAAAGCCTGTTCAATCTGCTCTGGTCGCCCTAAATCAACGAGGTAAAAATCCATACCTGGACTCTTATTGGGCGCAATGTCTAGCACGATAACTTTTGCTTGTTGCTCAAGGTAGGCAAGAGCAAGGTGTTGACCGATACCTTGACTACCGCCAGTAATCACGACCACTTTATCTTTATACATACAGAGTTCTTAATTGTTTTTAATAACCCCAATTTTAGAGCCCCAACGCATAAAAAAATAGGCACGATTCTCGCAAAATCATGCCTAAAGAGTGCTGAGTCAACAGCCGCTATTGTTGTTATTCGTTATCCAAAATCACCAGAGATGTATCGCTTAGTACGATCATTATCTGGGCGGTGGAAAATTTTATCGGTCGTGCCATATTCTTCTAACTTACCGAGGTACATAAAACCGGTGTAATCAGAGATACGCATCGCTTGCTGCATGTTATGCGTAACGATAACAATGGTGTATTTCTCACGCAGTTCAGTAATCAAGGTTTCAATCGCTGCAGTCGCAATTGGGTCAAGCGCAGAAGTGGGTTCATCCATCAAGATTACTTCCGGCTCTAGAGCGATCGTACGAGCGATACATAAACGCTGCTGCTGACCACCCGACAAGCCATTTGCATCGGCATCCAACTTGTCTTTCACCTCTTCCCACAAATGCGCGCGTTTTAATGCAGATTCAACACGATCTTTGATTTCTGCTTTGCTAAACGTACCTTGGATTTTTAGACCAAACGCCATGTTCTCGTATATCGACATTGGGAATGGTGTCGGTTTTTGGAAGACCATACCGACTTTAGAACGTAACTCGTTAACATCGGTGTTGTTAAAGATGCTTTCGCCATCCAACAGGATTTCACCTTCCGCATACTGATGACCGTACAAATCGTAAATTCGGTTCAAGGTACGAAGAAGCGTGGATTTACCACAACCCGATGGGCCAATAAGTGCCGTCACTCGGTTTTTGTAAATCGGCATGGATACCGATTTCAGTGCTGCATCTGCGCCTTTGTTGTAGTAAAAATTTAAATTTTGAATATCCATACGATGAGTCAGATTTGCTGTCACATCGTTGGTATTAATGCTGTCTACCAAAGTGCTCATAGTAGGTCCGTTCATGTTGTTTGTAGTGACTGGGTTTAAAGTTGCCGTGTTCATGCTCTTCTCGCTTTAAATAGCTGCGGCAACGAAGTCGCCAGTACGTTAACAATCAAAATAAAGGTCGTGATAATCAGTGCACCAGCCCATGCTAGCTCCTGCCACGATGTGTATGGACTCATCGCAAACTGGTAAATCGTTACTGGCAAGTTTGCCATCGGTTGGCTCATGTCCGTGGTCATAAAACTGCTGTTTAGCGAGGTAAACAACAAGGGTGCTGTTTCACCCGAGATACGTGCGATAGACAATAGAATCGCGGTAATAATACCCGGTGCCGCAGCTCGGTAGCTCAGTTGAGTTATCACGCGCCATTTAGGGGCACCTACGCCACTGCCCGCTTCTTTGAGTGTTGGTGGAACAAGACGAAGCATCTCTTCTGTTGAAGCAACAATCACTGGCAATGCAAGTACCGCGAGTGCAATTGCCCCCGCCCAACCCGAGTAACCACCAGTTGGAACCACAATCAAAGCGTAAACAAACAGACCGACGAGAATCGATGGTGCGCTCATTAGCATGCCGTTAAGGAAGCGCAAAGACTCAGCAATCTTGTTGTCTTTACCTGCCTCAGCAAGCCAAGTACCAGCCAGAACACCAATCGGTGCTGCGATTAAAATGCCCAAACCAGTCAGCATCAAGCTACCAATTAGTGCGTTTTTCAAACCACCTTGGCTGCCAGGACCTGGCGTCAGTTCAGTGAAGGTAGCCAAACTCAAGCCCTTCACACCTTCACCGACAAGCGTGTACAAAATACTGGCAAGAACAAAGACACCGAATGCGGCTGACAAAGAACAAAACGCTAAGAAACTAAAGTTCTTTAATTTTCTAGTATTCATGATGACTTCCTTAGTAAACGTCGAGCAAAGCCCATCACGAAGAAAGTGATAATAAAGAGCACGACGCCAAGTCCAATCAGTGAAGCGATATGAATTGGGTCAGTCGCTTCATTAAATTGCTGAGCAATCGTCGATGAAATTGAGCTCGCTGGCATAAAGAATGAAAACTCTATACGACTCGCACCACCGATAACAAAAGCCACCGCCATTGTTTCGCCAAGTGCTCGCCCTAGGCCAAGGATGCCAGCACTCACTGTTGCATTTTTCACTTTTGGGATAAGAACTTTGGTGATCACCTCAAATGGTGTCGCACCTGTTCCATACGCCGCTTCACGAAGAACATCAGGAACCGACTTAAGTGCGTCACGCGTCAATGACGTCATGATTGGCAGAATCATAAATGAAAGGATAATGCCCGCCGCTAACAAACCGATACCAATCGGTGGCCCATTAAACCAGCGACCGATCAAAGGAATATCAACTAAATGCATGCCTGCCCACATTTGGAATCCTTCAGAGAACCATGGAACAAAGACAAACAATCCCCACATACCATAGATAATGCTTGGTACGGCAGCGAGTAGCTCAATAGCCTTACTCACTGGCTGACTTAACCATTTAGGTGCTAGTTCAGCGAGGAACACTGCCGTACCTAACGCGATAGGTGCAGCAATAACAATAGCGATGAAAGAAGTAACAAGTGTGCCGTAAATTGCAGAGGCAGCACCAAATTGACCATTAATAGGATCCCAAATATCTCTAAATACAAAGCCAGGGCCAAATTCTTTAAAAGCAGGCCACCCACCTTCAATGAGTGATAATAAAATACCAATTAGAGTCACAAAGATTAATAAAGCACTCGCGAAACTCAATTTATTAAAAACCGAATCACCATTTACTTTATTTTTAATAGCTAATGTAGTCATAATATTTTATTCAGTTGTCTGGAGAATATATTCCCCAGACAACTTAATGAATTATTGAATAATCGCTTGGCCGTTTGATTTCAAACCATTTTTCCAAGTTTCGTTAACCATGTTAACTACCTTGCTTGGCATTGGGATGTAATCTAGCTCTTCCGCAAGCTCACCTTGCTCATAGCTCCACTCGAAGAACTTCACGATTTCTTTTGCTTTGTTCGCATCCGATTGGTCTGTGTGCATTAGGATGAACGTAGCAGCCGTCATTGGCCAAGAATCAGCACCTGGCTGGTCGTTCAGTAGCAGGTGGTAACCTGGTGCATTTTCCCAATCAGCGTTAGCTGCAGCAGATTGGAAAGTGTCCATGCTTGGATTTAGGAACTTGCCTTCTTTAGATTGCATTTGTGTGTAAGCAAGGTCGTTTTGCTTAGCAAATGCGTATTCCACATAACCGATCGCTCCGCGAGTTCGGTTTACGAAGTTTGCGACACCTGCGTTACCGTTCCCGCCAATTGTTGTTGCTTTCTTTGGCCATGTGATGTCTTTACCAACACCAATAGATTCATGCCATTCAGGGCTTACGCGGTCTAGGTAATCAGTAAAGTTGTAAGTCGTACCAGAACCGTCCGAACGGTGCACTACGTAGATAGGTTGATTTGGTAACTCCACGCCTTCGTTTAGCGCTGCAATCGCCGAGTCATTCCAATTCTTGATGTTGCCTAGGTAGATGTCAGCAAGCACTTTACCTGTTAGCTTGACTTCACCAGCATCGATGCCAGGGATATTTACTACAGGAACAATTGCACCCATCACCATTGGGAACTGAATCATGCCCTCTTTGTTCAACTCTTCAATGGTCAACGGCGCATCTGTCGCACCAAAGTCTACTGTGTTTGCTGTGATCTGACGGATACCGCCGCCAGAACCAATCGCTTGGTAGTTAATCTGAACGCCCGTTTCCTTTTGGTATTGCTCAGCCCACTTCGCATAAATTGGATGAGGGAATGTCGCACCAGCACCATTGATCGTTGTTTTGGCAGCAACGCCAAATGATGCTGCAACCAGAACTGAAGACACTAGAGCTGATTTCATGAATTTCACAATATATCTCCGATATAATTTAGCGATTAAGTTGGGCTAATAAAAAAGCAACATTTAATTAGCCCAGATTAGTTTTAGTGTTCAAGTAAAACTAGGTATTGAAATAAATCCAACAATCAATCGGTGCTCACCAATCGACGGGTGCAGATTAGAAATTCAATATGACAGTTTTATTAAACACCGAGACTAAACCACACAATGTGAACAACAATTATCTCGGAATAATTAATTAAGATAAGAAAACTTCACAAGACTTTTATAAAGTAAGTGAAGATGTAAAAGGATATGTATGCAATGCGCCATAATAAGATTGCAAATATTAAATATTGATGAAGGATAAGGACTCATTTAGACTCAGATGATGGACATGTTACTCATCTTCAAGATCTACCTCTTCTATGGCTTAGCTTTCTTCGCCATCTTTTTTGCCATTCTTTTTAGAGATTTACGCAAAAGCCGTATCGCTATCGCTTCTGCATTACCTATTCTTGCCATGTTCGGTTTCATCCATGGCTTTCACGAATGGTCTGAACTTTATCTAGTTATGTATGAGCATGAGTTCGCGCTTACCAAGGGGATAGAGACTTTTAAGGTATTCAAACTCTGGTTCTCATTTATTGCGCTTGGCGCTTTCGCATGGAAAATGCTGGATCTGACGGGTTGGAAGTACGTAAAAGCCATCAAATATGGCGCACTCACCGTCCTTACCTTATTTGTTATCAGCTTAATTGTTCGGTTCGGAAGTAATGAATACGCGATTTACATTCACAACACAGCAAACCAAGTTCGTTGGATATTCGGCTTAGGATCTGGTGCGATATCAGGTATAGCCATGATGAGTTATGCCAACATCCTCGAGAAAGAAGGACACGGTGCGTCTTTACCATTCCAGTTAACAGGCCTCTCGTTATTTGCATATGGAATCTGTGCAGGCGTACTTACCTCAGATTTGGGACTGTGGGTTTTAGTGGTTCGCACGATCTGTGCGATCTGCATCCTTTGTACATTGTGGATTGCTCTCAGAGTTTTTGACGATGAAAAGAACAAGCAACTAGAAAGTAATATTCAGCAGTCACAACAAGACGCAAAATTAAAAGAACTCGGTGAGCTAACATCTGCGGTCGCTCACGAGATCAAAACCCCGCTCTCAAGTGCAACGATGAGTTGCGATTTGTTGGAAAAACACTTACCAGACAACGAGGCAAGTCATCGCCACCTAACACGAATTCGCCAAGGTCTTGAACGAGCCGCAGAGATCAGCCATGAAGTCCTAAATTACGCTCATCATAAACCCATAAAGCGTAAAGCAGTTTGTCTCAATACTGTACTGAAGAATGCACTGTCACTGAATCAGTACCGCTTAGAAGGCTTCCTAGTGAGTCAGTCACTAGACGAATCTTTACAGGTATTGGGCGATGAGGGGCAGTTAGAAGAAGTGGTGACCAACATTATCGGCAACGCTATCGATGCCAGCCAAGAACATAAACAACTGTATATTGAAACCTATCAAGATAAGCTAGTCGCGATACTCTCGATCTCAGATTGGGGGACAGGTCTGCCACAAGATAAGATCGCTAAAGCAAAAACCCCTTTCTACACAACCAAGCCACGTGGCGAAGGCACTGGCATGGGATTGGCTATCAGTAATCAAATTATCTTACAACACGGCGGCGAGCTACACTTGAGGAACTCGAAAAAGAGTGATCATATTACAGGCTTAACGGTAGAAATCCGCTTACCAAGGAATATTGAATGACATTAAAACTCTTACTTGCAGAAGATGATGTAGAATTGCGAGAAGTCCTCGTAGAGGCACTAACCTTGGAGTCTTTTGACGTCATCGCATGCGACAATGCAGAAGATGCACTGGATATCGCATCCGAGCAATATTTTGATTTAGCATTGTTTGATGTTGTCATGACTGGGATGAC
Source organism: Vibrio sp. 10N.222.52.B12 (assembly GCF_002875385.1). NCBI lineage: Bacteria > Pseudomonadati > Pseudomonadota > Gammaproteobacteria > Vibrionales > Vibrionaceae > Vibrio > Vibrio sp. 10N.222.52.B12. Next base: position 118,336 of record NZ_MDAW01000110.1, read on the forward strand.
AGGTATTGAGGCCTTATCGACCTTAAGACGTTTACACCCTAATATAGGAATCATCATCACGACAGCATTTGCAACCGTTGATGTTGCTGTCGATGCCATGAAGAAAGGCGCGGATGAATTTCTTACTAAACCATTCAACCTTGCTGCATTGTCCGTCACGCTAAAACGAGTACATGCAGAACGCTCTCCGAAATCCCCACTTGATGAACGTAAACATGATCAAATCTTCAGTGCTCTCTCAAACCCAATTCGACGCTCGGTGATTAAACAACTCAAAATCCACCGAAAGATGAAGTTTATGGATCTATGCCGAGTCGTGGGCATAGAAGATCATACCAAGTTCAACTTCCACCTCAAACAACTCGTTATTAGTGGGTTGGTGATCAAAGAAGATGGTCGAATTTACTCGCTCACGGAACAGGGGCAGCAAGTCCATTCCAGTATGCTTTAATGCGCCAATTCAAAACGATAAAGCCGACAATATGTCGGCTTTCTAATTTCACATGTATTACTTGTCGGGGCTGTATATTTTACTTCGCTTATTTTTGTTCAATTGAACGAATGACTTTACACGGATTGCCAGCAGCAACCACATTTGGTGGCACATCTTTTGTCACCACACTTCCCGCACCAATTACAGAATTTTCACCGATCGTTACGCCAGGGCACACGATAACACCACCGCCCAGCCATACGTTGTCACCAATCGTAATTGGCGTACCAAACTCAACACCTTCTTCGACACGACCTTTCACATCCAAAGGGTGGCCTGCTGTGTATATTTGTACATTGGGTGCAAATAACACATTGTCACCAATATGTACTTCTGCGACGTCTAAAACAACACAGTTGAAGTTCGCGTAAAAGTTTCTTCCTAACTTGATGTTAGAACCATAATCACATCGGAATGGCGGCTCTAAGAATGCACCTTCACCGTCTGGAATAAGTGTATCAATTGCGCTACGCCATTCGTCCGTATCTGGGATGCTGTTATTGAGTTTTTGTAGCATTTTTCTGCACTCAATACGTGCCTGGTAAAGCTCCTTATCCCAAGCATCATATGGCTCACCAGCCAGCATCTTTTGTTTTTCTGTCTTCATCGAACACGCCATCTCACCAAAATAAAAACGAATCAAAACACATCACAACACCGCAAAATGTGACCCGTCTAATGAATTATTTATTTACGCAATTTACGTTGGTACAATGACGTTAATTCAAACAAAAACCATCCATTAATCTTCTCGAAATGCACGATTCATACTTTCAGTTAATGGTTTAACAAGATAACTCAATGGCGTCCTAGGCTCTGAGAGAATCAACACTTCAGCATTCATACCTGACGTTAACCTATGCTTGGTCACATCCTCTTGAGAAAGTGCAATACGAGCAAGATAGAAGTCGTCTTCATTTTGTTCAGACAACTTATCCGCAGAAATCGTCAAGACGGTTCCATCTAAAGGTGCAAGTGTTCTAGCATTCAATGCTGTCAAACGGATCTGAGCATGCTGTCCTGGCGTAATTAAATCGATATCTTGCGGACTGACTCTCGCTTCCACCAGCAACTTATCGTCCTGAGGTACAAGCTCTAATAAGGTCTCTCCAGATCCAATGACGCCCTTTTCGGTAAAGACTTGCATATTAACCACTCTCCCTGAAATAGGGGCAACAATAGCGGTGCGCGCAACCACATCTTTCGCTGATCGATATTCTTCTCGAATCGTTACCATCTCGGTTTTGGTGTTTCTTAGCTCCTCAACAATCTCATTAAGTCGCTCTAGCCTAAGTTCTTCTATCTTGGCTTGATTCTCATCCAATCGCTTACTGACCGTCAGTGATTGCCTATCTAATTGGCTTAGTGTGCTTCTCACCTCTGCTGCCAAGCGCTTTAACTGCAACAAAGCCGATTTTCCAGAAAAGCCTTTCTGCACCAAAGCTTGGTTACTTGTGATTTCTTCCTCGATAAACTTGAGTCTTTCTCTTTCAATAACTTTGGTCTGCTTTAAGTTTTCAAGCTCTAGGTTCGCCCCCGAAATACTTTGATTTATGATACTTAATTTACTGTCGAAAAATCGCTTTCTGGCTTCAAAAATTTTGTTTTGAACTGACTTTGCCTCGGTCACGACATCGGTGCTTTGTATCGTTTCAAGATCTTGAGACCAATTGATATCAGGCAGTTCATCTAACTCTGCATTCAAACGATTTTCTTTTGCTAAGGTGTGAATGTATTGACCACCGAGCGCATCCAATTTGGCGGTTGCTTGACGTTCAGACAACTGTATTAGTAACTGGCCTTTTTCCACAAGATCACCTTCTTGTACATACAGCTTATCGATAATTCCGCCTTCTAAATGCTGAATTTCTTGCCGTTTGCTCAAGACAGAAAGGTCGCCATAAGCTATGGCTGCGCTCTCCAATTTTGCTGTCGCCGCCCAATAACCCAACCCGCCCAAAAATAAAGTCAGCGTTAAAATAGCAAGAAAGATTGGCCCTTTTAAATGAAGCTCTGCATCTGGTTTGAAGCGAAAGACTTTTTCGGAAGCCATTTCATTAACGGTTGGCAGTTGATTGCTCATTTCGCACCCTCGGTATGTCTGTTTTTTCTTCTCCCATCAAACGCTTCAGCACTTCGTCTTTTGCTCCATAAAGCTTAATTCGGCCTTCCGCTAAATAGAGTAGACGATCCATTTGTCTCAACGTGCTCGGGTTGTGAGCAATAACAATGACGGTTGAACCTTGTGATTTCAAATGCGCAATCAAGCGTTGGTAAGCGGCTTCACCTTCGCCATCCAAGTTTGCATTCGCTTCATCAAATACCACAACGGATGGCTCTCCATATGCAGCCCTAGCTAATGCGATACGTTGTCGTTCACCGCCTGAAAGCCCACGCCCGTTCTCACCAATCACAAAATCATATCCCTTGTTCTTTTTCAGAATCAATTCGTGGCAACCTGCAAGCTGAGCAGCTTGAATAACTTTTGCAGGATCTTCATCTTTAAAACGTGCAATATTATCTCGAATCGTACCAGGGAAGAGTTCAACCTCTTGTGCTAAATAACCAAAGTGGGCACCGCGATCTTCTGAGGCCCAAGTCGAGACCTCCATCCCATCTAACGTTACCTTGCCGGCTAACGGCTTGATGTTACCCAGTAAAAGCCTAGCAAAAGTCGATTTCCCTGTACCTGAAGGGCCAATAACACCAACAGATACACCAGGAGGAATAGATAAACTAATACCTGATAAAACAGGTTCACTCGCTCCGGGGTGGCGATAAGCCATTCCTGTCAACTCAAAGTGCCCTTTTGGCCTTGGTAAAGGCATATCAGATTCTTCTTGCGTAACCACTCGATCAATCTCAAATAAACGCTGATAAGCATTTCTTGCTGACATGGCGCTTCGCCAAGTACCGATAGCTTGCTCCATCGGAGACAGCGCCCTGCTCATTAATATTGAACTGGCTATCATGGCACCCGCGGTGATTTCGTGTTGGATAACCAATAATGCTCCACTACCCAGCAAGCAAATTTGTAACGCACCGCGAACGAATTTGGAAAAGTTGGCCAAGTAAATCGACTTACCTGTAACTCGCTGTTCCAATCGATTCGATTCATTAACGTTTGAATACCACTTTTCTAAAAACGCATTCATCATCCCCATCGCCATAATTGAGTTCGCATTTTGGGTAGCGATCTCGGCATGATTTATATGCGATATAGCCCGAACTTCACTCTCTTGCATCGTCTTTCTGGTCACTAATTCATTGACCACTCCTAAGCTAAAGAGCACAACAGAACCGCCCAGAGCAATATGTCCCAACATAGGATGGAGCAAATACACGAAGAGAATAAAGACTGGAGTCCAAGGGGCGTCAAGCAAAGGATAAGGGGCCTGGCTACTTAGAAAGCTTTTGATGTTTTGGATATCTCTTAATACTTGTGACGTGTAGCTTTTCCCTGAATGAGCTTGATATTGAATACTTCGTTTCAGCATAAATACCGAAAGTTTCGCATCCATCCAATACCCAAATGTCTTGCTCATTTGAGCTCGAGCAATGTCAATCAGAGACATCGTCAATAAAGCCGCAATGACAATAACCGTCAGAAGGAGCAGTGTATCAATGGAATAAGAAGAGATGACTCGGTTGTACACTTGTAACATGTACAACGGAATAGATAGGACTAATAAGTTTATAAATAGACTAAAACCAATCAGCAAGCCTGTGAGCGTGCATAGTTTTTGTCTGACTTCTTTGAAAACCGTTTTTTGCACGATTACTACCACATATTTGCAAGCGTAGGCGCTAGAAATACTAGCGCCTAAAATAGACTCAATTCTAAATAATGAACAAGTCGCTACCGTATGAGTTGATGTCTTCTTGTGTAACACCAATAAGTTTAACGGTGAGATCGACGCCGTCTGTAAAGACAGCATTACCTTTCACATCATAGGTAAAAGTAAGATCAGAATATGACGTTACAGAATCACTGATGATGTGAAGGGAGTCCTCACCAATGGTAAAATCAACCACTTTTGCCTCGCCGTGACCACCAAACTTGTCCGTAAAGACGAACTTGTCTGCACCGCTACCACCAATAACAACGTTGTCACCAGAACCAGCAACCAAAACATCATCACCGACGCCACCGTTTAGCTTGTTATCTCCCAATAAACCGAGCAATAAATCACTACCTGTACCGCCACCAAGGTAGTCGTTGCCTGTACCAGCCATTAGAATATCGTCACCAGCACCACCGGTTAGACGGTCATTACCAGCGCCGCCTACAACGAAATCGTCACCACCGCCACCAACGAATGAATCGTTGCCACCAAAGCCGACGAAGATGTCATTGCCGCCATCAAAATCAGCGACTTGGTTATTTTCACCCGAATCACCGAAATATGTGTCATTTGTGCTCATTTTATGTCCCTCTTGGCTTTATATTTGAATAGACCTTCACGTCTGGATTAACTTCCTTCAGACATGAGAAGTCTAATAAACATAAACATAGGAACAAGTTTGAATATGGATTGATATTTCAAACTATCAATATTTTTAACACTACAAAAAGTGGTACTTTTAGATATAAACAACATCTAAAACAAAAAGTTAAAAGTAGTACTAAAGGTTTCTCTTCGCCCAACTTGTCGCTTGGGTGCGGTTTTTAACCTCAATTTTTCTGAATATGTTGTAAAGGTGAGATTTAATCGTATGCTCACTAATAAACAGTGAATCTGCTATTTCCATATTAGAACCACCGTCTTTCAACATCTGAAGAACTTGTACCTCTCTTCGAGTAAGTTCAACTTCTATCGCTGGCTCAATAACATAGTTTGACTCCTTACCTTTGTAATAAGTCAAAAGTTGTTCAAGTAGTCGTCTTGATAGCCAATTATCACCATCAATAATCGCTTTAAGTCCTTGACAAAGTTTCGCCATCGAATCGCTTGGACCGAATATACCTTTAACATGTGGCCATGACGCTAATTCTTCTGTATCAAGCTCATGCCCTAGGTTTAACATAATTGTTCCTAGCACTTTTTCATTATCTTTCAGATAAACCAAAGTATCAGATGGTGTTTCTACAGAGAAATCAACTAACAGGAAATACTCTTCAGGAATCAATTCGTGGTAGCTTGGATTTTTACTATCGATGATGGTTATTTTGGTTTCTGTATTTTTAGAAAGCATCTCCTTAAAATTTTCACTCTGCAGACTTTGTTGAGTGATCATTAGGATCTCGGGCCTTTCCTTATACTGTTCCATAATGTTTCTCATACTTTCACTAACTTAATATTCTGAATTTAATAGTTATTGCTGAGCACCTAAACTCATATCTAAGTGCTAGACGATAGAGTAGAGTTATTTGATACTTTTTTAAATTGCAATTTGGTTAAAATCATAAACAAAAAAAGTGTTTCTCATAAAAGAAACACTCCTTACATATTAAAAATGAATGATAGATCTACATCGCAATTTAGAAGAAATAAACGCTAACTTAGCTGAATTTATACTGCTATTGATAAACCAGACATATTTTCTTTAGCCCAAATTAATGCTTGAACTCTATTTTTCACGTCAATCTTCTTAAAAATATTGTGGAGATGGGTTTTCACAGTATTTTCACTCACAAATAGTTGCTCAGCAATCTGTTGATTCGAAGCCCCCATTGATAAGAAGGTAATAATTTGCTGTTCTCTTTTCGTCAAAATTGCGGACATGCTCTTATTAACTGGTCTGCTGTGTCGACGTAAGTGCGTAATATACTGTTGTGAAAACTTACGGCTAAACCACATATCGCCCTGTAAAACTTTGCCAATTCCAACTTGAAGATTATTAATATCATCCGATGTATAAAAAATTCCGGCAAGATTCTGCCAAACGAACAGCTCTTCTGTTGAAATGGTTTTATCGCAATTGATCAGCACTTCAATCGTGTCTTTTAGCTCAGTTTTCTTGAATTCTACATAACGAGCAAAGATTTCATCTGAAACCACACTGTAATCGATTAAGGTTGCCGAAGCTGAGCCGTGGCAATTTAAGGGCTCACTGAGCTTCTCTGGGGTAATCAAAACAACGTTAATACTGAGTTTGGTTTCGAGAACATCTTTAAGCAAAGACGACTGCAAACTGTCCTCAGTAATTAATATGACGTTCCTTGTACTTTTACACTCCATCTCTTTTGCAGCCCTTTAGTTATTTTGATTTAAATAAGCAATAGATTTAGATAGAGCAGCAGTATTGTCAAGTATGAAAAAAAGTAGTAACAAAGAATAACTTATTGATTAAAAGCTAGTTAAAGAAGGTGAGTTAATGGGTAGGTATGAAAAAGGGAGTTCGTAAACTCCCCCTTTATTAGTGCACTGGTGTTGAATTTTTCTGATTGAACTTACCAAAGTATTGCTCAAGAACCTCTGGCGTCAGCTTTCCTTCAGCTTCTAGCTTCTTCAGTTCAGCAGCGATTTGCTTTTGCTCTTCTAAAGAAGGAAGCTTTACTTCCGGCTCTTGAGCAGCTTCTTGTGAAATCTGTTCTAGTTCTTTTTCGAAGTCATTCATAGTACTTACCTAAATATATAGTCGTTAAACTTGTAAATTAGGCCTATTCTATCCAACTCTAGAGTTTGAAGCTACCAACCATCTTATCCAAACGAGAGGATAGCTCTTGTAGGTCTTGGCTTGCACTTGCCAACTCTTCAGCTGTAGCCGTGGTCATTTCATTAATCGCATTGATTTCTTCAATGTTCTGATTGATGGTATGTACAACCGTTGACTGTTCTTCGGTTGCCGTCGCTACTTGTGTGTTTCGGTCAGAGATATCGGCAATACGCTCAGAGATGTTCATTAACACTTCAACCGCTTCATCAGTTGAGGCAACGCCTTCGAATGTTACCGCTTTACCCGCTTCCATTGCAGTCACTGCATCTTGAGCGTCACTTTGAAGCTGGTTGATCATCTTCTGAATCTCTTCGGTAGAGACAGCAGTGCGTGAAGCAAGGTTTCGAACCTCGTCAGCGACGACAGCAAAACCACGACCTTGCTCCCCTGCTCGCGCAGCTTCAATTGCCGCATTCAGCGCAAGTAAATTGGTTTGCTCAGAGATATCACGAATCACATCCAAAATAGATCCAATGTCCTTGGTAGTGGTTGCTAGTTGCGTCACTACCATGCTGGTCGTTTCAACGTCATCGGCAAGGCGACTGATCACTTCTTTCGCTTGAGTAACCACTTGGCGACCTGTCTGTGTGTTATCAGATGCTTGGTTTGCTGTATCCGCAGCGGTTGCAGCGTTAGAGGCAATCTCACTGATGGTCGCACCCATCTGGTTAATCGCCGTTACCACTTGAATTGTTTGGTCACGCTGCTCTTGGCTATTATCGTGCGTTGATGTGGCTTTGCTGGATACACTGTCTGCAGCTTGGCTTAATTCGCCGCTGGTTAACGACACTTCTTTCATAGTCGCGTGAATCTTTTCAATAAAGCCATTAAAGCCTTTTGATAGCTGAGCAATCTCGTCGTTACCTTTGATTTCGATACGCTGAGCCAAATCGCCTTCCCCTTCACCAAGGTCAGTGAATCGGTCTGCAATTTGGCGAATTGGGTTAGTAATGCTGTTTGCCAGCAAAATACCCATTGCGATGAAGATTAGCGCCACGATTGCTGTCGTAAACAACATTTTCTCTGCTGTTGCATCAAGGTCAGCAAATACCTCATTCACTGGCACGACACCAACCACAAACCAATCCATTGATGGCACATACAGGCTAGATACAAACATATCTTGGCCTTCAAATTCGGTAGTAACGAGATTGAAATGACCTTTGTTAAGCAGCTGAGAAGCGTCTCTTCCAAACAGTTGGCCAATTGAGGTTTTATTTTTGCCTTGCTGGCGATGGATCTGGATGTCACCTTTACTATTCGTTAGGAAAACATAGCCTGATTTCTCAATCTTGAAGCCATTCAGGAGCGACACCATATCATCCATCGATTTTGACAAACCAGACATCGAGATGCCATTCACATCTTGATAATTAGCAAACATTTTCACGTCACCATTGGACTCTTGGAACACGCTCACTGACGTGTCTTGGCCCGAAGAGGTGAACCCAAAAAACCACCCATCCTGTGAGCGATTAAGTTGACGTAGAAAGCCGTTCTGGTTCCAGTAGTATGCGGTTTGGCGGTTTGCTACAGACGCATCGTTTAACTCATATTGAGATTTCACATTATTGAGTTGCTGAACGAGTTGCGCTTCAACTATGGGGTTACGGTCGGTCGTAGATAGGGCTTCAACCACAAATTCGTTGGTTGCTAACTGTTTTGCCGCTTGTTGCATTTGGACAACTTCACGGTCAATTTCGGTATTGATTTGCTGCAACATCGCAGGCAATTCAATGTCAATCAAACGGTGACTAAGCACCTCTCGGGCGTGGCGCTGCGCCATAACACCGACAATAATAGTCGAGGCTAAAACCGCAAAAGTAATACCGAGTACCACCTTTTGTTTGATACTCAGAGAAGTAAGTTTCAACATATTTGGACCTTTAAAAGAATCACTCGTTATCTGCATTCTGAACAGGGTAAACTTGGTGCATGAGTATTTGCTATGCACGGCTCGGAATCTATATCGGCCCAGTCCTACAAAACTAGAGAAAAATCTCACAAAAATCTGCAAAAATGATGTAACAGAAACGCTTTCTTCTTTAACGAATCTTTTCTAATCTAATCTGCCAATCCCTGTGCAATAAACGCGTTTAACCTATCTTGATTGATGATGTCTATTCGTCGATAGCCAATTTGAATAATGCCCTCTTTAGACAGACATTGCAGAGAACGGCTTAGTGTCTGACGAGTACATCGAGATAAATGGGCGAGTTTGTTTTGGGTATATAAGATAGGACTTGGCTCTCCATGGGGTGCGTTTAATCGACTCACCAAATACAATAACTTTGCCACCCGGTATTCATTCTTTAAAAGGACAGATTCGGTTGTCCACTCCATAAGTAATCGGAAACGGAAACTGATTTCGTGAATCGCAATCTGATATAAAACAGGATAACGCGAGGCGATCTCTCTCATTTTCTTGACTGGTATAGCAATGATCACAGCGTCAGAAGACGAATAGAAATCATGGTTGGTGGGTTCATTCTCAAAACAACCTACCCATGTCAACCAACTGCCCGGCCCCAGTATCGCAATGCAAGCTTCGTCACCACCTTCACTGCAACTCGCTAACTCAATATGACCGGATATAACAAGCCGCATTGTGTCAACGGATTTATGAGCTGAATGTAGCAACGTCGGCATCTTATAAGTCTCAATTTTTGCCGACAAAATCATTTCTTCAATCGCACTTTTCTCTAAGCGTTGAAGCGTTGGGTCTTTATTTAAGATCTGACAAAGCAAAGCATCTTGTTCCAACTGACCAAGTGGAAACTCAACATGAGAATGTAAGTTTTTAGACATTGTTCTCATCCTATCTTCGATATGTTGTTAATTAATTGTTACGAAAGACTAACAATTATCCGATAAGAAAAGCCAGTAAAAGCAACAAGGCTGTGAGAAGAGGATTCAATAATGCTAATGCCATGCTTAAAAACACACAAAAGATTACTCAGTCACGTCTCGATATTAGGCGTTCTATTAACCTGCGCGACATGGAGTACTGCATCTGTCGCCGATGATCATTTTGAGGGAATTCCAGGAGAAAGAACGTGCTTTTTTCGCTACGGGCCGGTCTCAGCCGATCCATACATCAACGTTGCCTACCCTGATGCTGCCGTAAAATATTGGGGGTCTGCTTTCACCGTTCCAGAAGGTGCAACACTGACATTAGAAGGCCAATTTCCCCACTCCCGCTATATGTCATTAATCAGCTACGACGATCGAGGAAGACCAGTTCAATCCTTACCTGACTATATGATTAAACCGAGCCAAAGCAGCGTAAATCCCTTTAGAAACGGGAGTCAACGAGACAGTGTATTTAGAAGCTATCAAGTTAGAATTCTCGATTCGGAGCCAACAAAAGACTACACCGCAGGCCAAACTCGTGAAGGTGTTGAATCTGATGAACTGCACACACCAAAGTCATCCGCCAATCAGCAAGTACTGATTTATCGTATCTATGCAAAAGATGAAAACAGTGATGGCACCGCAAACGCTGCTCTGCCAGAGCCCGTCGTAACACTTGCGTCAGGTAAAGAGCTAAGAGGCCCAGAAGCGTGCGACGCCCTGAACAGCTCTCAACCATTAGCAGCGAAGTTGAACGCTTTAGGGATACCAGTAGAAAAGTACCGAAAACTGGTGACTCAGCCCAACAAACCTGCCGGTTTCCCTGCTACGAATCCAGCGACTTGGCACATCCAGTTAGATCGCCAAAGTTTGCTAGGAATTTATACAGGAAACATAAACCCAGAGGCAAGGCGTAGTTCTGGTGGCTTTTATCCTAATCTAGACAACAACTATATTCGAACTGTCGTCAACCGCAAACATGGTCCGGTGTTTGTGCTACGCGCTAAAGCCCCTATCACTCCTAAAACTTTCCACGGTGAAAAAACCATGGGCAACGGTGAACTTCGCTATTGGTCCGTTTGTTCCAACAAAGGATTTGCCGTTACCAAAGTCAATGACTGCCTTTATGATGAACGAATTCCTGTCGACAAAGACGGTTACTATACCATTGCCGTAAGTCGCAAATCAGACAGACCTCGCAATGCTTTTACTCAATGTGGTATTGGTTGGCTGCCAATGGCCGATGATGGCGATGGCATTATCGATAAAGACGCGTCAATCGTTCAAATTCGCCACATGCTTGCCTCTCCGACATTTTCTCACGCCATACAAAATATTCAGCAGGACAAAGATATAGCCCCTGTGATGAGAGAGTTTTACCCGAGAACCTTCTATACCACCACAAACAACTTCGAACTCATGTTCCCATGTAACGAAGACTAACCCCAAGCTCTCATTAAGAATGGCAGGTTCTATCCTGCCATTGATTCACATTTATTCTTATCCAGAGGTCGCTATGTTATTAAAACTCGTGCTGTTTCTGTTGTTAATACTCTTAATTACTAGTGTTTACGCATCACCTACAACCCCTAAAACGATCGAAGATCTCGACGATCCTACCGCTCTTAGCTCATTTATAGGTTTACGAACTGGCACCAATGGATATGGAGCAATTGGACAAATCGGGTTTAATAGCCCCGACAGTGTGTTGGGACACAACAGTTTTCTTCAATTCAAGGACGATTTTGAAACCGTGCATTTACGTCATTTCTCTATCTACAAACCTAGTGGTAGTGGGTTATTTCTTGACGCCCAACGCAATAATACGGGCTCTATTGCGGTCAATCGCGCTTCACTCGGGGCCATACAGATTATTCCCGTTTTAGAGAATTTGAGAGTGAATCCAGCATTTCTGTACGGTGAAACTTGGACAGAAAATGAAGCGGCAAAAAACTCTGTGTTCCCAAACACATCAATCTTGACCTTATATACGTTTATACGCTGGCAAGTCACTAGCGATTGGTTCGTTAACTTAGTGCCTCAATATACCTATAGTATAAAAGGGCGAAAGATCCGTTTGTTTGAACTTGTCACACAGGTCGGGCACAACATCACCAAAGATTCGAGTGTGGCGATGAATACGGATGAAGATGACAACTTTTGGCTCACGCTAAAACATGCCTTTTGAGAACATAGATAACAAAATATGCGTTGCTGATTGATAGTTTCTCGCCAACAGCTTGTAAACCATAGCAAGATCCCAATATTGGAAAGATAAATTACACGGGCGTACTGGAACTTTTCCCTACGAATGAGTGACCAATACACAAAATAAGAATCAAATGGATACCCAGAGAGTCCACAAAATGCACAAAACGAACTTCGAAACGCTTCAAAGCTATTTAGAGTCCCAGATCATTGGTCAACATGATCTGGTAAAACAGTTACTGATCGCTCTACTTGCCGATGGGCACATCTTGGTTGAAGGTCCTCCAGGTCTTGCAAAAACACGAGCTGTAAAATCCCTGTCTGATTGTGTCGAGGGCGATTTCCACCGCATTCAATTTACGCCCGACCTACTGCCTGCCGACTTAACGGGTACAGATATATTCCGTCCTGAAACGGGCGAATTTACCTTTCAGTCTGGTCCGATTTTCAATTCTTTGATCCTTGCCGATGAAATCAACCGTGCGCCGGCCAAAGTTCAAGCTGCAATGCTCGAAGCCATGGCAGAAAAGCAAGTAACGGCTGGCCGCAACACGTATGCGCTACCCGAACTTTTCTTGGTAATGGCGACGCAAAACCCGATAGAACAAGAAGGAACTTATCCGCTGCCAGAAGCGCAGCTCGACCGTTTCTTGTTGCACCTTGATGTGAATTATCCAGATGCGGAACACGAGTTGGCTATCTTGCGCATCAACCGTGGTGAGGCAAAAGGCGAAGCGACGATTGAACGTCCAAGCTTGAGCCAAGAAGACATCTTCACCGCACGCAAAGAAGTGCTCAACATTCACATGGCAGACGCGATTGAGCAATACATCGTTCGTCTTGTGATGGCGACTCGACAGCCAAGCGATTACGACTCAGAGCTTGCGAAATGGCTATCTATGGGTGTAAGCCCGCGTGCAACGATCGCCCTTGACCGTTGTGCTCGTGCTCATGCGTGGCTAGCCGGTCGCGATTTTGTCTCACCAGAAGATGTTCAAGCCATGGCTTATCCTGTGCTACGTCACCGCTTACTTCTGAGCTACCACGCTCAGGCAGAAGGCATTACAGCAAATCAGGTTATCGACAAGCTTCTTAATCTTGTAGGTAGCGCATAACGTAGGTAGGTGACATGTCTGCATTAGATGTATTGCCACCTCATGCGAATGGGGTGACATTAACCCTTGAAGAACTGCTTCAATACCGGACGCAATCCGTTCGTTGGCTACCACCAGCACAGAGTATTTGGTCGCAAATGAGTGGTAACCATACCAGCCGTCAAAAAGGTCGTGGCATGGACTTTATGGAAGTGCGCCAATACCAAGCGGGTGATGATATTCGCAGCATCGATTGGCGAGTCACGGCTCGAACGGGAAAAGCTCATACCAAGTTGTTTGCTGAAGACAAAGAACAAGCGGTGATCTTGTACATCGACTTGAGCCCTAGCATGTACTTTGGTTCGCAATATGTATTGAAGTCGGTTCAAATGGCGCACTTCGCTAGCGTCTTGATTTGGCTGACATTAGCCAAGAAAGACCGCATCGGCGCGGTGATAGATGATGGTTCGCAGTGTATTGAGTTCCGCCCTTCTTCTCTTCAAAAGCAAGGGCTAAGAATTCTTGACGCGATAGTGAATACTCACAATCAATTGCTTACGAATCAACACGCTGACAGCACACGTACGCTGCCATACATGAGCGCCATTGAAACGCTGCACAACCTGACGCCGAAAGGCAGTGAGCTCATTCTATTGAGCGACTTTGCTCAAGTGGAAGAGAAAGAGTTGCTTCAACTGCGTCGACTAAAGCAACACAACAGCGTTCGCGCAGTCCAGTTCTATGACCCTTTAGAGCGAGGTGAAACCAACTTTCGAGGTCAAGCGAAAGCGTCTGACGGTCATCGAAGTCAATGGTTCAACTTTGGTTCAAAAGGACAACGAAAGGCATTGGAATCATACTTCGATAAGCATCAGCAAGCCATCAAACAACAATGCCACTCGATGGCGATTCCATTTAATAGTCTGTCTAGTGGGTTTCCCCTGATTCAGCAATTAAGCTAACCACAGTAACAACATATAAAACATTCAAGCAGTAGTAATAATGACAACGAATAACCAAAGCCTAAACCTTGAACCTTTAATCCTACCGAATGCACCAGATTGGTTCCCACTTGCTTGGGGATGGTGGGCTGTTCTGGGCGGGATAATTCTTTCCATCGTAATTGTCGTGTTGTACTTAAGATGGCGTTCAAAACGTCTTGTCGCTAAAAAGACCGCTTTGAAATTGTTGACCAACCCGCTCACACCACATACTCCGTCTTCTGCATTAGAGGTTCTCCGCCAAGCGGCTTTGAGTTACTTCCCTCGGGAAGAGATCGCACCATTAACAGGCTCTGCTTGGTATGAGTTTCTTGATAGCTACACCAAAGAAACTCGATTCGTAGACAAACAACAACAGTGGCAAGCCGCGCTTTACCAAAAATCTGGTCAAGAACAGCATCAAGATTTGATTGATGATTGTGCTTTCTGGATTGACAGCGCTTTGCCTCCGAAGAAAAAGGCAAAAACTCGTGACTGAGGCAAATCTCGTATCGAGCCTCTCTCAATGGTTTAACATTGAGTTGGTCTGGTGGTGGGCTCTTCTTTTGCTGCCCCTACCTTGGCTGATTTATAAGTTCTTCCCTGAAGAGACTCAGCAAGCTGAAATCAAACTGGCCTACCTGCCTGACAACAAACACAGCACCAAGCCAAAACAGTTAGCCCAGAAGGCACTGTCTATTGCTATCTGGGCTTTATTGGTTATCGCTTGTGCTCGTCCGGTTTGGTATGGCGACCCGGTTGAGTTCCAACCGAAGTACCGTGACATGATGCTAGTCGTCGATTTGTCAGGCTCAATGCAAAAAGAAGACATGAACGACAATGGCGAGTACATTGACCGTCTCACAGCAGTGAAGAAAGTCCTGTCTGAATTTGTTCAAAAGCGCGACGGGGACCGTTTGGGCGTCGTTCTGTTTGGCGATCATGCTTACCTACAAACACCGCTAACGGCGGACCGTAAAACCGTGATGCAACAAATCAATCAAACTGTGATTGGCTTGGTTGGACAACGCACAGCGATTGGTGATGGAATCGGCTTAGGTACCAAAACCTTTGTTGATAGCGACGCACCACAACGTGTGATGATTTTACTTAGTGATGGCAGCAATACAGCAGGCGTATTAGATCCACTTGAAGCCGCAGACATTGCGAAAAAATACAATGCCACTATCTACACTGTTGGGGTGGGCGCGGGCGAGATGATGGTGAAAGACTTCTTCATGTCTCGTAAAGTGAACACCGCTTCTGACCTCGATGAGCAAACACTTACTAAGATTGCCGAAATGACAGGTGGCCAGTATTTCCGTGCCCGTGATGCGCAAGAACTTGAAAAAATCTACGACACAATTAACCAGTTAGAACCCGTCTCTAGCGACACTCAGACTTGGCGACCTCAATCTGAATGGTTCCCTTACCCACTGAGCGCAGCACTCGTTCTTTCCGTGTTTCTGTTTGTTCTAAGGAGAAAACATGGCTGAGTTTATATTCTTATATCCATATTGGCTGTTGGGTTTGCTCGTCATTCCTATCGTCTTAGCCCTAAATAGCCAGTACAAAACCAAGAAGTCGTCCTTGATAGCGCCGCACTTGGCAAAAATGCTCGGTCATTCCATCAAGACCAAACATTACTTTGCTATCTGGGGACTCGCTTGGGCGACCGCCTGCATCGCTTTGGCAGGGCCGAGCTGGCAATCGAATACTCGCCCAAGTTTCGAACTGAGCCAGAACCGAGTATTAGTCTTGGATATGTCACGCTCTATGTACGCAACGGACGTGAAGCCAAATCGACTATCGCAAACACGCTATAAAGCGTTAGATTTATTACCGAAGTGGAGAGAAGGTTCGACAGGTTTAGTCGCTTACGCAGGTGACGCCTATACCTTAAGCCCACTCACAACCGATTCGAGTACACTTGCTGGCATTATTGAGAATCTATCGCCAGAATTGATGCCTTACCAAGGTTCGAATTTACCATCCGCGATAGAAACCGCTCTTGGTCAATTTACACAAGCCGGTGTCAATCAAGGTGACATCGTTGTGTTGGCAGATGATTTGGATGACTCCGAACTATCACGTTCACTAGCGTTGTTAAATGGTAAAGATGTCAGAGTGTCAGTGCTTGCTATCGGAACATCAAATGGTGCACCAATTGCTCTTCCGGATGGTTCTTTGATGAAGAACCGACAAGGCAATACGGTTGTGGCGAAAACGAATCTGAAAAATTTACAGACGCTGGCGAAGCAAACTGGCGGATTATTCGTTCCGATTCAACATAATAACCGTGATGTAGAGAACATTGCCGCGTTTACCAATAATGCTGGTAACAACCTTGCCGCGAAACAAAGCGAGGATGTAAAAACAGATTCGCGCTTAAATAGCGGTTTCTGGTTGCTTCCACTGCTATTGATTCCTGCTGTCCTTCTCTTTCGTAGAGGTATGGTTTGGGTGCTGGTTGCGACCGTACTACCAATGACTTGGACACCAAAAGCAGAAGCGAGCGCGTTCCTAAATCAAAACCAGCAAGGCGAGCAGCTTTATCAACAAGGTGAGTACGAAAAGGCACAAAACACCTTTACCGACCCAAACTGGAAAGGTGCTGCCAGCTATCAAGCCGGTGATTATGAAAGTGCCATTGAGGCTTTCTCAAACAACTCGACTTTAGATGGACGTTATAACCTCGCCAATGCACTTGCTCAAAACGGTCAACTTGATGATGCAGCAAACCTCTACAAACAATTGGTAGAGGAGAAGCCCGATTTTGAGGCGGCGAAAAAGAACCTGTCGGTTGTAGAGGAGAAACTGAAGCAACAGCAGCAACAGCAGCAACAAAAGTCTCAGAATGATGCTAAACAAGAGCAAGGACAACAGTCACAAAACAAGCAAGACACTGAAAATAAAAAAGAAAAAGAGAAAGCCGAGCAACAAAGAGTAAAACAAAAAGAAGAGACACAAGGCGAGCAACAAGGGGAACCAATGCAAGCTCAAGCTCAAGCTCAGGCAGAAAAAACGCATCAGGACGATCCTGAGTTCCGCCGTTTAGAAGCGGTAGAAAGTGCGCGTGACCCAAGCTTTTTGATTCGAGCACAAATGCAGTTGCAAGCTCAACAAAAACGACCTCCACAACAAACAAATAAGGAATGGTAACTCCATGATGAAAAAAGGCGCAAAACTGGTCTTTGTTCTGGTGGCCAGCCTATTAACATGCTTTTCGGTTTTTGCCCAAAGCCTTCAAGCCAGTGTGAATAAAACCCAAGTCGCAAAGAATGAAGTCATCAATCTCCGCATTGTGGCAGACACTGAGTTAAGTTCTGATGCCATAAATTTTGATACGCTAAAGAAAGATTTTTTCTTGGGGCAGCCTCGTTACGGCCGTTCAAGCAATAACATTAACGGCCATAAAACAGTCCGAACGGAATGGAGCATTTCGATCGCGCCGATGAAACAAGGCGTTGTGACCATACCAAGCTTCACAGCTGAAGGGATGAAGACTGAGCCAATTAAGCTGCGCGTCACAGAAAGCCAAGCAGAGCCAAATCTGGATGATTTATTCAGTTTTGACATGAGCATGGATAACCACACTTTGTACCCACAACAGTCAGCAACGTTACGTATGCAGTTGGCCATCAAAGTAGATCCACGTCGTTTGGATAACCCACAAATCGTTCCGCCTAGCATTGATGGAATGAAGATTGAACCTGCTAGTGACATGAAACAAGGTCAGCGAATCATTGATGGCTTAGAAGTTACTGTCGTTGAACAAGCATTCCGTATTACCGCAGAAAAACCAGGAAGCTTTTCGTTAAACGGCCCTCAATTAACTGGCTCTTACATTTATGGTGACAGTTTAACGGGTTCGACAAAGATCATGCCGATCAAAACCAACGTTCAGCAAATGCCTATCACAGTCAAACCGATCCCGAAAGACTTTGAAGGCAACTGGCTACCAGCTTCAGCATTAGAAATGACTCAAAGCTGGGAAGATGAGCAAGGTAATCCTCTGTCTGCAAACGCGGTGAATAGCGTTAAACAAGGTTCATCTATTACCCGTACGATTCGTGTGAGAGCGCGAGGCACACAAGCAGAATACTTGCCACGTATTGGCATAATTTACCCAAGTACACTGCGTGTTTACCCAGAGCAACCTCAGTTCGAAACAGCTCGAGATGGCACCGTCACCATGACAATGAAGCAAGTGCTGATCCCAACGGAAGCTGGTAACCTTACCTTACCCGGTTACAAGCTAAATTGGTGGGATAGCAATCGTGATCAAGCAAGAGAATCAAAAATCGCTGAATTAAATCTTAAAGTCGAGAAAAGTGATACTGGACTGATAACCCTGCCAGAAAGTGTACTGCCAACACAACCAACACAAACGGCATCTCCAACCGTTCCACAAGGTGGCGTTGATACGATTTGGCAAACATTAACATTCGTCTTTGCGGTACTTTGGTTGGTTTCTTCCGCTATTGCCATTGGCTTATGGAGAAAACGCAAAACGCCACAATCAACAGAAGTGATGGTGAGTACTCATAACGCCTCCATTCGAGATATAGAGGATGTCATAAAGCAAGGTGACAGTATCAAGATTGAAAAAGCAGTTAACGACTACTTAAACACTCATTACGCTGATATCGAATCAGAGGCGGTGCAAGCAGTAAGAACTGAATTGAATGTGATGAATCAATCTCGATTTAGCTCCACTCAGCAACCATGGAAAAGTGATACTTTGCTGGCAATACTCAAACAACTCAGCAAAGACAAAACAACCAAAACCAGCCACCAGCTTGAGAAGCTTTAACGAACAATTAAGTGTTAGATAAAAATGGCAGCTTATCTTCAAGCTGCCATTTTTGTTTTAGTGCTAAGCAACACTCTGCTTCTCTATTTCAACCGCCCGAACACAGTTGCGACCACTGTTTTTAGCTCGGTATAAAGCCTTATCGGAGAGTTGATACAAATGATCGAAGTTAAAGTCTTTACCTTGTGTCAAGTAACAAGAATAACCAACAGAAACAGTAAGTAACTCACCTTCTGGATTATGGCAATGCTTAATCCCCTCCTCCTCAATACAACGACGGATGCATTCGGCTCTCAACCTGACCTCTTCTTGGTGTGACCCAATCATCAACAAAACAAACTCTTCCCCGCCAATTCGACAAAAGACTTCATCTTCATCTTTAGTATGGTGTTCAAGGATGTTACCAATTCGCATTAACGCGATATCACCTTCTAGATGTCCATAGTGGTTGTTGAACAAGCCGAAGTGGTCAATATCAATTAAGATCAATCCAAATGACATGACTTCATCATGCTCTACCGAGCAGTACTTCTGCATGACGTGCTCTAACATTCGTCGATTACCAAGGCGAGTCAAAGGATCGAGTTTAGACAATACTTCCAATTGTCGATTGGCTTCTTCCAGCTCTTTAGTCCGATTTTGTACTTCTAGCTCTAGGTTTTCATTAAGTTCGCGAATCGCCTCTTGTGCTTGTGTACGTTGCAGCACTTCAGCAAGGCTTGATGCAAACATCCGAATCACTTCACGAAGCTGGGAGGTAAGCGGCGCACGAGTTAATAGATTATCAACGGCGATAAAAGCAATAGGCCCACTGCTATTGGAAGTCAGCACTGTCATGGCCGCCCAGCCGAAGCCAACAATATTGCAATCGTGATAGATGGGAACCGACTCCTCAAACGCAACCTCATTCAGCATAGATCGGGCTAAATTAATCAAAGAGAAGTCCTGTGTCTCCCCAAAAAAATAAGATTCATCCACCACATTGCCTTGGATGTCGGTCCCCCACGTACCTTGCATATAAGAGCAATTTTCATCGGTCAAGAACACTGCCATACGGTCGATGCCCAAGTTTTTAATGGCAAAGGTCACTGCGGATTTGCACACATCACTGACCGTAGTACATCGAGAAAGCTCCACCATACTTGAGTGCAACATGCGCACATTTTGTTCTTGACGCTTACGGATATAAATTTGCGAGAAAAGTGAGCCAAAAGATTCCAGCATCTGCTTTTGATAAGCCGTCACAGGCTTACGATGAATAAAGTTATCCAGTGCGAACCAACCAAAAGGCTCATTACCATCTCGTAGGATTAACATCGCATTCCAGCCCTGCCCTACGACTTTACCGGCGGTATAAATCGGTGCATCTTCGACAATGACGAGATTACGCTCTGTACTCGACAGTGCTGCGATGTACTCTTCACTCAACTGGTGAAGATCATATTGAGTGTGAAACTCATCAATCGTGATGCCATCCTCATTAGTGCCATAGGTCCCACTAAAACTACGCTTTTTCATGTCCAACAGCATTAAAGTAGAACGGTCAAAACCTAAACGTTCACGCAAGGCTTCAACCGCTTTTAAATAGAGATCTTTAAGAGAGTCAGGATTAGAGATGTCCAACGCCACTTGCTGTACGAGCTTCATGTTTTCAATGAAGCGTTCTCGCTGGCTAAGTTCATCGACGTATTGGGCCTCTCGGACATCACGATGCTTCATTTCTTGCGATGCGCTTTTTTCTGCGCGAATACACTGCCAGCGAGCCGCGGCAAGTTGCATTGCATCGTAACTTTCTTCGTAGATATTGTGGGCGGAGCGAGCTTGGACGTTTTGAATCAGTAGGTAGGTACGTTTGATCGGCGTGTTATCGAGCATCATGATGTAACTTTCGCCGCCAAGGTCTTGGGTGTGGTTCCAATTACAGGTATTGATGGCCAGCGGAATAATACTTTCTGAAGTATCAAATTGGCTCGCCCAATCCCAGAATGCTTCAGGGTACTGACGGATTGGAGTCAAATCACCACGAGAAAACCTCACCGCACCTGATGGATTGGTGAGCGGATCGTCAAAGATCGCTATCGCACTAGGGGAAAAGCGTTGTTCTAGATGCTCGAATATAGCTTCCGCCAATAATCTATGGTCTCTGGTAGAAGAGACCGTTCTTGTAAAACTTTTTAAACTCACCTGGCCAACCTAATCTACTTTTTTATTCTCGATAAAAAACTACTTAGGCCATGATATGCAATCAATGGAATCCAAGTTGAGCTGTTAAGTCTTTCGCAAAAATTTTGTACTTAATTTCACAATCGAGAACCTTTCAACATTTTTAGACAGGTGTTTCATCCGAATTACATACTGCAAAATTAGGCGCAAAAGTGAATCAACATGAACATTATTGGTATTGAGAAAATTCCACATACCCTAAACGAAAAAGGCCCCTCATAAAGAGGGGCAAGAGTACCATCGCTTATAGTTATTCATGTATATGCTGATAAATACGTTAATTAACCAAAGTCGCCGTTTACATAGCCTTGAGTACGGTCGTCTTTCGGGTCACTGAAGATCACTTGTGTGTCATCGTGCTCGACCAACTCACCCATTAGAAAAAACGCAGTGCGGTCAGAAATACGACGCGCCTGTTGCATTGAGTGAGTCACGATAACGATGGTGTAGTTCTTCTTCAGCTCTTCCATCAATTCTTCGATTTTGTGTGTTGCAATTGGGTCAAGTGCCGATGTTGGTTCATCCATTAGGATCACATCAGGTTCCATCGCGATTGTACGAGCGATACATAGACGTTGCTGCTGACCACCAGATAATCCAAATGCATGTGACTTAAGACGGTCTTTCACTTCGTCCCAAAGTGCTGCACCACGAAGTGAGCTCTCAACCACTTCATCAATGTGTTTTTTATCTTTAATGCCTTGAGCACGAAGACCGTATGCCACGTTCTCGTAAATGCTCATTGGGAATGGGTTTGGCTTTTGGAATACCATCCCCACTTTGATGCGAAGATCAGCGACATCGATGTTGCCGTAAATGTCTTCACCATCCATGGACAGTTTGCCAGTGATCTTAACGCCTTCGATAAGATCGTTCATGCGGTTCAAACAACGTAATAGTGTAGATTTACCACAACCAGAAGGACCGATTAGTGCGGTTACTTGACGTACTGGAATAGGCAGGTTGATTGATTTCAGTGCTTGGTTATCACCGTAAAACAGGTCTAGGTTTTCAATATCAAACTTGTTCATTTTCTTAATCTCTTAAATCTTGAATTCGTGTCTTTTAACGTGCGTTCTTAATTTGTGTTGTTAGTAAGTTGCTGTGTTAAAACGTCGTGCAATCAGTTTTGTAACCATGTTGATCAGTAGAACAACAACAATCAGAACTGTCGCGGTACCGTAAGCCTGATTCCATTCCTCAATGGTAAACAGTTCGGTAGTCAGTTTGTATAGGTGAACGGTTAGCGTACGGCCTGAATCCAATAAAGAATCCGGAATACGAGCAACCATACCTGCTGTCAGGAAAACTGGAGCAGATTCACCAATGACACGACCAATACTTAGAATGACCGAGGTTAAGATACCTGGCATTGCGCTCGGCAGAATCAAGCGCCAGATAGTGTAAATTTTCGATGCGCCAAGACCATAAGAGCCTTCGCGGTACGTTTGCGGTACTGCCATCAATGCTTCTTCCGTGGTACGGATGATCACTGGCAAGATAAGAATACTTAGCGTTAGAGCGCCCGATAGAATCGAGAAGCCAAGGCCAAGAATCGCTACGAAGAAAGTCATACCAAATAGACCGAAGATGATCGACGGAATACCCGCCAATGACTCGGTACAGAATCGGATGATTTTCACTAAACGGCTGCCTACTTTCGCGTATTCGGTCAAGTAGATTGCCGTCATGATACCGAGTGGTGCTGCCACTGCGATAGAAGCGATAACCATGTAGATAGTCGACACAATCATCGGGAAGATGCCGTGCTCGTCCCCTGTGCGCGTATAGTCATCAGTAATGAAGTTCCAATCTACGTGTTGTAGACCGTTAGATAGGATGTACCAGATAATCCAGAACAAAAAGCCTACCGTTAATGCTGCCGAGACCCAGACAAATGCGCTTAATACATTATCTTTGAACTGGCGTGCCTGTTTTAATTTTGCGCGATCCATAATAGTCACCTTTAACGAGCGATTACTTCGCTTTTTCTCGGTTTAGGTAAAGTAGTACAGCGTTCAACGACATGATGAAGACCAGTAGTACCACACCTGTAGCGTATAGAGCGTTCGCGTGAACACCACTTGCGTAAGACATTTCAATAGCGATGTTTGCGGTTAGCGTACGAGCCGAATCAAGGATGCCTTCTGGCATTGCCGGCGCGTTACCCATAACCATGATGATCGCCATAGTCTCACCCAACGCACGACCAATACCCAGAATCACACCTGTCATGATGCCTGAGCGAGCCGCTGGAACGAGCAATTTAAAGATGGTGTAGATTTTAGAAGCGCCAAGAGCCAAAGAGCCTTCTTTGTAAGTGCGAGGGACTGCACGAATAGACGTTTCAGAAACCGTGATGACAGTAGGAAGAATCATCACACCCAGTACAATGATACCTGCCAAAATAGTATTACCTGCTGGTACATCAAATACGTTTTGGATAAGCGGCACGATAATAACCAAGCCGAAGAAGCCGTAAACCACCGAAGGAATACCGGCAAGGAGCTCAACCGCTGGGCGGATAACATCAGCCAAACGTTTCGGTGCAATTTCTGCGATAAAGACCGCAGTCAACACGCCGATTGGCACACCAACTAATACTGCACCAGCTGTCGAAACGATAGAAGCAACAATCATAGTTGCGACACCGTAAAGTGCTGGTGGCAGCCAGTTTTGGCCGAGTACGATGCCTGATACGCCAACTTCTTGGAAGGCTGGAATACTTTCTCGAACGATGAAGTATGCGATTACTGCTAATGAAACGATGCCGATAACAGCACTCGTTAAAAACAAGCCGTGGAAGATACGCTCTCTCCAGTCAACGCGGCGTTTCTCGCGTAGGCCTGGCTTGCTGATCGCTTTAGCGTCAGTAGTCATAAGCTTTTCACTATTTGTTGCGATGGTCATAAAAATCTCACGGTTCTAGGCAATGCCCTTGAACACAATGGATAGAAAAGGCTCAGCCCGAAATGGTGGGCTGAGCAAACTTTAGAGTCCCGATGGGATTAGTTAACTGAGATGTAACCTTTTTGGTCAACTAGCGCTTGCGCTTCATCAGTTAGCATCCAGTCTAGGAATTTTTGAGTTTCAGCTGATGGCTTGCCTTCTTTGTAAAGAACAAGGAACGGACGAGCAACTTTGTAAGAACCGTTTTTCACGTTGTCTACTGAAGCTTGAATACCGTCAATTGGAAGTGCATTTACAGAGCTATCAACTGTACCAAGAGAGATGTAGCCGATAGCGTATGGGTTAGAAGCAACCATCGTTTTCAGTGCGCCGTTACCGTTAGCAACTTGAGCACGTTGAGAGATTGCCGATACTTTCTTACCAGAAATTTTCATTTTTAGAGACATGATGTCTTCGAACGCGCCACGAGTACCAGAAGCTGTGTCGCGAGTGATTGCTACGATTGGCTTGTCTGCACCGCCAACGTCTTTCCAGTTTGTTACTTCACCTTTGTAGATTGCAGTAACTTGGTCCGCAGTAAGACCCGATAGTTTATTTTGTGGGTTTACAACAACTGCGATACCGTCAAGAGCAACTGTCTCTTCTTTTAGAGCCGGCTCTTTTTCAGAATCTTTTAGGTTACGAGAAGACATACCTAGGTCAGCAGAACCGTTTTTCGCTGCTTTAACACCCGCAGATGAACCAGGGCCTTGAACTTCAACAAATACGTTCGGGTTTGTCTTCATGTATGTTTCAGAGAAAACTTCCATCAGTGGAGTTACGCTGCTAGAACCCACTGCAGAGATAGTTTCTTTAGCAGAAACAGGAGTCACTGCCATTGCGCCTAGAAGTGCGATTGCACCGATTACTGTCTTTTTCATCACAATTTCCTTTAAGTGGCCTTATTGCCGTTGTGTTTCACTTGAACGATGCTCACTTTAGAATCCAAATATGACAGTTGTGTTTCACTTAGTTGAAAGCTCTATGACACGTTGTCATTTCTGCTTAATAAAACAGCAATCAAACTTTATTTCCTTTCGAGCTCAAAATATATTGCTTCTATTTGGTTATAACAAAATGCCAACTACATCGCTTTTAATATATTTCATAACAAATAAACATCGTTAAATGATTGATATATCAAGCCTAATAATTAGAATCGGGTTGCTTTATTTACAAAAATGATAATAGTTCCAATCTTTAGAGGGTCAATCATGCGTCAATTAATGAGTACGCTGTCTATTAAGTCACAGGTTTTCGTACCCGTATTATTCACTGTCATACTTCTCGTCATTGGGTTGAGTATCGGCATCGGAAAGTTAGAGCAGGCATTCGGCAAGGTCACGGTCTCAACCAATAGCCTTATCGTGCATAAAGAAGAACTCAGCTCTATCGTCGACAACACTTATGCCATGCGCATTAAGGCAATCTACAGCCTGTTCAGAGCAGAAGATGTCCAAACACTGAACCAAGAGTTACAACATCGTCAGGCAACCAACCGTGAGTTTTTAAGCTCCATCGACCAAATTGAAGGCATCCAAGCAGAAGTCAACGCCATGCGCGATGCGATGAACCACTATGTGGATTTCACTCGAATCACCATGACGCCGCTACTGAACACTAAACATTCATCCAACAACGTGTCCTTAGATTTCGAGAGAGAATATGAAACAGCAATGGGTCAATACCGCTTAGCAGGTGAAGCAATGATTGGCGCCATTGACAACTTGTCTAAGAAGCTCAATCAAATCGTGACAGACGAAGTCACAGAAAATGGTGCTCTGCACTCAGATACCATCACTTACAGCACCATTTCTCTTGTCATTATTTTGTCGATCGCCTCTTTGATCAGTTGGTTGTTAGCAAGCTACATCGTAGCGCCTATTCGTAACCTACAAGAAACCATGCGCGAAGTAGCAAAAGGCAACTTATTAGTAGAAGCAGAAGAAACAGGTAAAAATGAGGTGTCGCAACTGGCACAAGACGTAAACCAAACCATCCACCAACTCCGCGGTACCGTCGACTCACTGGTTCGAATCAGTGAAGACGTCGCCTCGGCTTCGACTGAGCTGGCAACAGTAATGACACAAAGCAGTGCCAACTCAGACCAAGAGAAACAAGAAGTAGAACAAGTAGCTTCTGCAATTAACCAGCTTGAATCTACTGCTGCGGAAGTTTCAACCAATGCACAGCAAGCCGACAGCGCATCTAACGAAGCCACAAAACTAACGTCACAGAGCCTGAGCATGTTTGAAGAAAGCACGCGTGCGAGTGCGAAAATGGCCGACCAACTGAACGAAGCCGCAAACGTGGTCACGTCACTAAAAGATCAGTCCGAACAGATTGGTAAAGTGATTGAAGTTATTGAGAGCATCTCTGAGCAAACCAACCTACTTGCATTGAATGCGGCGATTGAAGCGGCACGAGCAGGGGAAAGTGGTCGAGGCTTTGCTGTGGTTGCTGACGAAGTACGTATGCTGGCAGCAAGAACTCAAGAATCGACCAAAGAAATTCAAACCATTATTGAAGAACTTCAGCAACAGTCTGGTCACGCAAACGAAAGCATGCATTCAAGTTTAGCCATGTTAGAAGACAACCAATCGCTTGCTACCGAAGTAAGTCGTTCGCTTAGCGACATCAATAATGCAATTTCCGATTTGAATGCTATCAACACACAAGTAGCGACCGCTTCAGAGGAACAAAAACAAGTAACCTCAGATATCAACAATAACTTGAGCACCATCTATGAATTGGTGAGCCAGAACGTAACCGGTATTACTCAATCCGCAGCTGCCGCGCAAGAACTGTCTGGCTTAGCTGAGAACCAAAAGCATCAGCTTAAGCAGTTCCAAATCTAAGCCTTACAATGCCTTGTGATCCCAGCACGGTGAGTGAAAAGGTTAGATAATAAAAAGCTCCGCACTGGCGGAGCTTTTTATTTAATATTATTCACTGAATGGCTTATCGGATTCTTCACCGTATCCATCATAGAGAATAACAGCGGTTCCTTTTCCGGTCTTACTCCAAGGAGGTGTCACAACCCAGCCATGAGGATCGGCATTTTCTTTAATACTACAGTCATACCCTCGCTTAGGGTTGCAGAGCTTGACATAGGCTAATACAACCCGCTTACCGTCAACATATACTTCCATTGCTCCACGGCCTAACTCATCCTCATTGAAATAGTTATCCATTATCTCAATTTTCTTGGCGGCAAGATCGCTGTCTATCGTATCTTTGATATAAAACCATTTGTCTTTAATATAGTTTTCTTCAAAGTTTCCCCAAGCAGGCTTCCAACGCTGACGCCATTTTTCTTCCCATTCGCCGCCAGTATCCCAACCTTGTGACCATTCCCCTTCAATGCCATTTGGTACACTTAATTGAATACCAGATCGCGCACAACAACCAGATACAGCCCCCGCTATAAATCCCGAACCTTTGCCGCGAACATCCGTGACAAGCATTTTCGAAATCCAATGCGGTTTTCCTAATGTTCCCGCACCGCCAGAAGTCGCCACAATGTCCGGCTGAGCTATAGAGCAAGCTGACAGAAACAACATAAGCCCTGTGATTATTTTACCCTTCATTTTCATACACCACTCGTTTTAATTCGTTTCCTTCTCTGGTCACAGCATTGACTAATTTTTCATAAGCAGAATCATAACCAACGTTAATTAACGCATCATGAGGTCGGTGTATCCACATTGAACCATATTGATGAATTTCACTATACCAATGGGACCGTGTCACTTCCCCTAGAGGCTGCGCAAGTAACTTCTGGTTTAACTCGACCAATTTGGAATCAATCCCCTTTAAAGCGGTAAAATCTTGAGGAAGGATGTAATTACGCTCCAGCCAAGAAATTCCTATCTGTTCGCCTTGTTGTTTCATTCGTTCGAGTGCAAGCGCTGATAGCCCGTTACTGACTGGCTGTAGCTCATAGTAATACAGCATATCGCGGTCTAACTTCACCTCACCGTATAAACCTTTCTGTTTACAGATTACGGACCATCGCTCTTGTTCTTGCTTGCGAATTGCGATTCGTTTTTGTGTACCAAGATCAGAGCGAGCATTGTCATAAGGTCGCACTTGGCCAGCGATTGATTCAGTATTTATGAGCTGACGGTTAAATGTCGAAGACAGAGGCATACCGTAACGGTCAGGTAAACCTTGCTTGTCATACTGCTCTTTCGATGGGTAACCACCACCAATATCAGAATGGCTACCCGCAAATTCTTCTTCGAAGAAATGTGCAGGGTTGACGCCATTTTGTTTAACTGAAGTCAAAGGAAAGTTTTTGCGAAACTCATGTTGTGCCGTGATTTGAAATACCCGCTCGGCACAATTCATATCGAGATCCAGTTCAAAGTTCCCCTCATCCTCATTACCCGCCATATAGAACGAACCAACCGTATCAAATAGGCCTAAGAATCGTACTGTACTTGTACGAATTTCGTCAGGGTAATACCCCTGATTATTATCATATTGCTCAATAGATGCTTTACCGAGCAAGTTGGGGTGAACGCTGCCAAACATCTCACCGTCTCTTGGTTTGGCTACGTCTGGTAATCCATCTTTAAGTGCATTAACAAAGTGACGTGCCAACGCTGCGCCACGGCTAAACCCAAAGACATCAAATTCAATATGAGTGATGCTCTCGAATTCTCCATTTAGTTCTAACGTATCCGTGATTCTTGCATACTCATCAGCCCACTTTTGCCATTTATAGAACGCGCCTGTTCTTGAACTGGTGTAATCTGCAATGAGATTCGGTAAAGAAATCTCCCACAATAATGAATCACTGACATTGTTAACGTCTACACCAAAGGCTTGCGCAGCATTTGATTCATCATCACCATCATCAATCGTTTTTGGGGTTTGCCACGCACCATCAACTGTCCCCACACCGGATATGTAGATTTTTTCGTGTTCTTCATCTATCGGATACGCCTCAAATAATCGTGCCACATTGGTCCGCGATTTCACGCCGCGCTGTTCTTTGTACGCATCGTTTAAGTTGTTCTGTCCCGTACCATCAAAGAACACACCAATGCGCAGCACCTTCTCAATCACTTGCTTAACGTTCATTACCGGAGTATTCACTAACGATTTTGATTGCGGGTAAATATGTTTAACGGTCGGGGACAACTTCGGATCATCATGTTCTTTACTGACGCTACCAAACGGGCACGCTTTCCCCACCTCGACGGTCGTTATTGAACCTTCCTCTGTCGGTTGCCCTACTGCATCAACCAGCAAGCACGGGTCGATCAGTGTGGCGTTCTTGTCTAACCATGATTGATTAACTTCACCTAAACCGTCAGTGGTTAATCTTGCGCGAGTGTAGTAGATATATTGCGTTGGAGGCGCAGCCCCTTCGATAGATACCGGAACAGTGATCGATGTATAAACCTTATCGCTCACGTAGTCGTCGCTGATAATATCATATGTCGAGCGGGTGACACGCCAAGCCCAGCGCCCCTCCCCTAAAATATCCATTTCATAGACTAGCTTCCCATCCACAAAGTAATACAAATAACCATGTGTTGGATAACCTAACTGTCCATCCACATCTACGGCTGGGATGAACGGTACAAATTCGGCATTAATATGTTTTTCGTCAGTTTCTTGTGGGTTGATCTTGAACGGCTCACTCATACCAACCATCGAAAAAAGTTCGTGAACTAGAGATTTTTCCTCCTGCTCATTACAGGAACAAACTAAATTGACGTGCCGATATGGCTCATTGATTTCTTCTTTACTCCAAGCAGTAATTTCTTCTTCGTTACTGGTTTTGTTAAGTGAAAACACGCCCGTTTGCAATTGTTCCAAATCCACTTTGGGTGCATGTATCTTAATACGACACTCAAACTCAGCATCCTTGCTTTCGTCGTTGTCACTAATAAGTGGCATCGGCGTCAGTGCTGTTTTGTCTTGCACTGGAGCGTAGCCTCCACCTAACTTATTAGGCTTAGGTACATTGTATTTCAAAGCAACTTCCTATCCTTTAGGGTAAAAGCTCAGTCTAGCAATGCACCTAATATGAAGCTCTAGGCATAATAACGGTTTACATATCCTTTCTATCTGAATTAGAAAAAATGAGAACATCGGCACATACAAAAAGCTCCGCACTGGCGGAGCTTCTTAGTAAAAACATTATTAACTGTTTAAGGTGACGATTACTCTTCGTCTGTCACTAGAAGAAGAGAGAATATATAGGTCGGTTCTAGTGGGCTCCAGTTGTAAACCTCACCATTAACTGAATCAAATACCATGACGTTTGAGCCATCACCGTTCGGAGTGTTACTCCAAATGTAACCTGCATAGTCACCCACTTCTAGCGTGTAACCACTTGCGAATGCAGTGCCGTTCATCGCAGGGCTGTGGCAAGCACGTTCTGTCAACGCGACCAACTCCTTAATGTTTGGTAAGCGCCAATTCTTTTTGCCAGCGAAATCATGTAAAGCATGGTTACCTGATTCATTGCGGATTTGCTCAGCGGTTGATAAAGCTAACTGCCATGACATCTTAGTTGCAGCGCCGTCACAGGCTTCATTTTCCGCATTCCACGTTGAGCCAACAGGACAACGCATCCACGTTAGGCCCGTTTTTAAATCCGTGACCGTCCCAACATCAGAGTAAGTGTAACGAGAGTTAGGCGCTGTTTTTCCAAAATCCGTTGAACATTCTTGTGCCGCCATGGCTGCTTGAGAAGCCAAGACAAGAGATAGCGCGGTGATTAGTTTCTTCATCTTATTGGCCCTTAACTGCTACTAGACGGATTGGGAATTGGAATGACGTGCCAGTGTCACGCTCCACTTTGTCAGAATAAATTTCTACAAAGCTGATGTAACCACGGTCAGCGCCTTTCGCAGCAACTACTGCAAACTGAAGCGCACCTTCGTAGTTAAAACTAGAGTAATTGTTAAATGTGAAATCACTTAGCCAAATAGCACCTGATTCAACATCTGGGCTGCCCTTACCCTGTTGAGGGAAGTAAGCTGTCGTCATACCATAGACATTGCCGTCGGCATCTTTCTCTGTCTTACCTAAGTCGAGGACATCGTAGAACTCTTGGTATGTTGGTAGGCGCCAATCAGTAATGCCACATAGTGATTGCTTGTTTATATGTTCAACATATTGGCTTGTTGAACAGATGCCATCAGCAGCATCCACGCAACCAACGACTTCAAGATCTTCGTAATACGGTTTGAATGTTGCTGACTCATACACGAATGTACGATCTTTAAATTGAACCGAGCTCGCATCCGCACTCTTTTTTTCCCAAACAAGACCAGTACGCTCGTCCATAGTACAAGCCCACTCAGTCGCATCTGCAGCTAAAGCAGCACCTTGTGAATCTAGCTTAACGAACTTAAAGCCAGCGCCTGTCGACGTTTGCTTGTCCTCTTTGTCGAAGCCGTATTCCGCATCTTGACCAGGGTAAGAAGCTTGAACCTCAGCAACGTCTGCTGCGCCATCAGCAAAATGAAGAACGGCGCCCGTATCGTTGCTGCCAACCGTTTGTTCAGCAACCGCTGCAATTTCTTCAGCAAATGCACTCACTTCCGCTTTAGACAGAAGAGAAGAGGCCAACGATTTGCCCTGGAAGCTAAGGCTTTGAGCAAGCAACGCTACGCCTTTGGTCATTTGTTGTGGTTGCATCGCAGCTAATAGTGCAACCGTGTTTTGCTCTAGCTTGTCTAGCTCGCTGGCTTCTGCGTTAGACATTACCGTACCAGACAGAGAAACGCCGGCATCGGTGAGTTGCGCTTTCACGATCTCTTCAGCTTGAGCAACGGTTTTACCGTCAACCACAAGACCTGCGAGTAACGTTGTTACACCATTGACCGTGTTACCCGTTGCTAAATTTTGGCCCGGAGCCGCAAGACGCAATGTTTGGTTTGAACCTTGATCAACTTGAGCAAGAATGGTGCTGGTTAGTACGTTTTTGTCGCTCGAAGTCAGGCTAAATTTACCAGCATTATCCGTTTTAGCACTCGGTTCAGTCGTATCACAAACGTAGTTTTGGTTTAAATCGATGCACACTGGCGTATCAAGAAGTGTACCTGCAGAAACGAGGGTGCCAGCTACATCATAAGTCGGTGCCGACGTGTCACCACCAGAACCACCACAGCCAGCTAGGGCTAGTGACATAGCAACGAAAGAATATTGAAACTTCATAGATTTTATCTTCTTTTGATTTTAATTAACGAGAGCGAATCACTCTCACCATTGAAAGCAGGAAAAGTCCTAACAAAGTCCAAGGCGAGCCACTGCCACCTGAACCACCACCACTGCTTTCTTTAGTGGTATCAGCACTACACTGATACTGAGCAAAGTGACTCACACCCCACTCTTTCAACACCCCAGAGTTCCCTGACACACGGTCAGAGACTTCGAGACGCCAAGTACCCCAACTCGGTTGACCGACAAGTGCTTGTAACTCCTCGTCATACTGAGCTGTGAAGTAACCTTTAAATCCATTGGTATTGCTTGATTGATGGCTAAGTAGCACGACCGATTTACCTTGTGGAGACACAAGCGTCACTTGCAGATCCTGCAGTGAGTCATGTTCGATGTTCAGGTAAACCGCAAACGAATCATCAATCGTGCGTGACTTGTCCGATAGCGTCTGAGAGAACAATCTGTCACCCAACTCCGGCAAAGCGGAATTCACTGATTGAGGCTGGATATCGAGCTCTGGCGTACCATTAACCAACATCGCCTTTTCAATCCACTGGTGAGTCTTTAAGCCTTCTGCAAATTGGTAATCCAATGAAATAGAGGAATCGAATTGTGTGCCACACGTCAGACCGCTTGGTAACACCACCTTCATTGAGGTCGAATCAGAAAGCGTTTCATCAAAGTCGAAAACGGATGCGTTGTTTAGCTGCCATTGCCCTTTGATGCTCGCTTCGCGGCCAGTTTGGCTCAGGCTCACACCAACTTCTTCACCTTGTGCGATGTATCGAGCGTCATAGCGAACGCGAAGAGGCGCTTTAAGTAAGTTGTGTTTGTTGAAGCTGTCCGTCAGGAATTGGGCATAGTCTTTATTTGGGAACAAGGTGCCTGCGGCAAACACGGTCGATTCCGCAAGATCATGCATTTTCACGCCACGACCAATGCCGTACATGCCTTCAAGTACAATGGCGTCAAACTCACGGAACACGTTATCGGTATCATCACCGTATCGTTCAACCGATGCTTTAAGCGCTTGAAACAGTGGCGTTGACCATAACTCGTCGCCTAGTTCACCGCCCACACTAACGTGCGCTGGATACTCTGAGCCCTCGAAGTAACGCGCTCTTTGGTTCCATAAGCTGCGAGTTGTTTTGCGTGTTCCGAACACACCGTCCCAGTTGAACACCGTATCTAACTCGAATTCTTGACCACGACGCGAAGCATCCAAATATTGAGTGCGGTAGCTCGCGCTGCCCGCCCAGTAATCAGCAAAACCTTCTGCGATAGCACCAGTGTGACCGTACGCCCAATCCGGTACGATTTGGTAATGAATGCCATGCCCGAGCTCATGTATCACAACATCAGCATCGACTGCATCCGGAGAAACACCACCGATACCCAGCATGAGTGCTTTCGGACCGTAATAGTAAGTAGAGTTATCTTTTGATAAACCGCGAGCATCAAAACGAAGCGGTTCGTCAAACAAGTCGTAAGTCAGGCTTGCCAGATATTGGATCGAGCTATCAAGATGATAAAAAGCCATCAGCTGTGGGAACGCATTGTCACCAAACTCGGTGCTTTGCATCTCATCAACACTGTCAAATGCTTGAACCCCTTCTGCGCTGAGAAAGTCCAACGTATCAAGTACAGGTGCTTCACCAGGTGCTGGGGCTGCAAATAAACCCGTCGCATCCACTTGCTTTAATCTTGGGTTAGACAAATAGAACTTGCCGCCCGACTGTAAAACCTCAATCGACTTGGTGACGTACTCGATCGGCTGAGGGTAATCGGACAGTGCTGACCACGTCGATTCTGGTGCCGCTTGCTGTTGCATGGTACGAAGATCTGGGTTGAATAAAGAAACCTCAACATCAACCAGACTTCCAGAGCTCAGAGCAGGTGGCTCTTGTGCTTGCAGTTGGCGAGGCGATTCCAATTCCATTGCAACCGTTGGTTTACCGTTGCGAATTATCGTATCTTCAAGGCTCTTAAACACTCGTACAACGTGATGATTTTTATCGGTTGTTACTACGAGGGCACGCTGTGCTTGATATTCACCGTTTACCCAAACATCAAAATTGTAATGCTCACCAAGCTGAGACTGGGTTTTGTAACGGAACTTAAACTCGCCCGCTTCTGAGTAGTGGCTGTCTAGATAAGTTTTCGCTTGCGCTTCATTCGTTACCACAGAGTCCGTTGCGGGATAATCCCACTCTGCAGACTGCACCGCTGGGGTACATGCAATAAGCAGTGAAAACGCCAATGGTTTTAGCTTCATGATTTCGTCCTAGAATTCGTATTTTGCATTTAGCGTGAAGTAGCGCCCAGGCTCAGTTGAGTAACGCTTACTTTCCTCAGCGATACCCGCTACGTCTTGGTATCGGATGTACTCTTTGTCGAACAGGTTGACGATGTTTGCACTAACACGAAGATCTTTGGAAACGTAGTAAGTTACGCCAATATCAAACGTATTCCACGCGCTTGTCTGCGCGCACTCAGTCGCTAGACCAAGCGTGGTCTGGCATTTAGGAACGCGATCCATGGCCGCGGCCCAGTTCCAAGCCACGTAAGCGTTGAAGTCTTGGTTGGCGTATTTCAGTTGAGCGTTACCTTCGAATGGCGTAATGCTTCGAACGTATTCGCCTTCCGCGTCTTTACCATCCACGTAGCCAAACTTAGTGCTGATGTCCCATTGTTTGGTGAGCGCGTAACCCGCAGAAAGCTCTGCGCCATAAGTCTCTACGCCATCAAGGTTTTGGTACTGTTTGATGTAATTACCAGTGCTTGAATCAAAGCCAGTGGTCACAACATCGATGAAGTTTTCAAACTTGTTATAGAACACAGACGCATAGACATACGCACGACCGTTATCGAACTTGTTACCGATTTCAAATGAGTCCGAAGTCTCAGCTTCTAGGTCTAAGTTAGGTGCGATAACAAAAGGCGTTAGCGGTACGAAATCATGGTTCACGAAGCCATATGCTTTGTCGTATTCCGGAGCACGGTAACCGTGGTTGTACGACACATAAACGATGTTGTTGGCAAACATTTCACGAGAAACCGACAGGCTTGGAGACACCTCTGAGCTATCCATGTCTTTTAATGGGAAGCCGCCTACTTCGCCCTCACCGTCCGGCGTTAAACGGTGCGCATCAAAGCGCAGGCCGCCTGTGATGGTCCATTTATCCAGTTCCACCATGTCTCGAACGTACAAACCAATGTTATAAGCACGAGCAGGAGCGAAAGGTTGTTTGGTCGAAGGTGTTACGCCGTTCCAATCAATCTTGGAATCGCTATCTGTGCGTTCGTAGTAGTCAGTAGAAAGCTCGACACCGTAAGCCAATTGGTGCTCTGCATTTGCTGCATAAATCGTATTGGTGAAGTCGCCACGGAAGCCAATTGTCTCGTCAATGAAGGTTTTGTGTTCCAGTTCGCGACGTTTGGTGATCAAACCATTGTGATCCACTTGGCGCATTAAACGGTTGGTGTCTTCCACGACTTCGGTGTGACGCCAGTAAACTTTGGTATCCAACTCTTCGAACCAAGTTGGATTAATCGGTGTCACCTCTGCACCAATGTAAGCGCTGTACTCTTCGGAGGTTTCATCTTCAGCAAAGTCTTCAATGTGCCAGATGCCATCAGGTTGAATGGACGGTGACCCCTCCAAACGCTCTTGATTCTGGGTGTAGAGTTCCGCTTTGGCTTTCAACATCACCTCTTCATTGAAAAAGTGGTTGATCGTATAAGCACCGCTGTAACCATCTAGGTCGCGGTTATACAAATCTTCATCAAAGTTACGTGTCTCTTGCCCTTGCCAGTATGAAACGTTAAACAAACTCTCTGTATCACCGGAGCGGAAAGCTAGGTTACTCGTGCCTTTGTACTTGTTACTGATGTCGGTGTAAGTACCGGAAACATCGGTGTAGAAATCTTTGTCTTTTAAGAAATCACCCGGCTGACTGGATTCTAAAATCACTACACCGCCGATTGCGCCAGAGCCATGCACCGAAGAGCTTGCACCTTTAATGATTTGCAGCGATTCAAAATTGGATAAATCAAAAGTATCTCGCCCAACTGCATCATTAATGTCGTTCGCACCGAAGCCATCCGCAGAACGAATGCCATCACGAACGATCATAATGCGGTTACCTGTCATACCACGGATGGTAATGTTTTGCGGACGTCCTGCACCGCCCGTCACGCTTACACCAGGTTCGTTACGCAGCACGTCATAAAGCTCGGTTTCGCCTCGCTCTTCGATTTGCTCGTTTGTGATAACCGCAACACTACCTGCCACTTTTGACAATGGCTGATCGATTTTATTGGCGGTTACAACCACCTCTTCCATTGAGAAAACCTTAGATTCGGCGTGCACTTGACTGGCAGCAAGTACCGAAAGTACTGCCGCTGACACTGGGGTAAGCTTCATTTACTGCTCCGCTTTAGATGTTTTAATTAGTGATAGTAGAAATGCGTATTCCTTCGCCTGTTGCTCTCTTGCCTGCCTTGGATCCATGCGGTGGCCAGAGTGAAAATCCGTTTGCAACAAATAAGGGCCTGTCGATTCACTGGTCGACGAAATTTGAGCGAGATACTTCGCGCCTTCCCAATAAGGCACACGTTGGTCGTTTAATCCGACTTGAACCAACATGGGTGGGTAAGCGTCTTTGTGGATATTGAGAATAGGATCATAAGCTTGCATCGCTTTGAGCTGCTCAGGGAGTGTCGGATTCCCCCATTCTCCATATTGTTGTGCGGTAAGTGGTAACGTCGTATCGGACATGCTGGCAACAACATCGACAAACGGAACCTTCATCACCGCGCCAGCAAACAAGTCCGGAGCTTGGTTGATCGAGCCGGCAACCAAAGTACCACCCGCACTCGATCCAATCGCGTAGACACCACGTTCACCACCATCAAAGTGTTTAAGTGCTTTTGCAGCCGCCGTGAAATCATTGATAGAGTTAGCTTTAAGAACGCCTCGGCCTTGCTCGTGCCAGTCGGCACCAAAGTAACCACCACCACGAACATGCGCTATCGCGTAGATAACACCCTGATCCAGTAAGCTCACAGTTTGAGGCATGAAATAAGGTTTCATGGTAAACCCGTAAGCGCCATAGCCGTACAGCACAACAGGAGCGTTGTCACTGAGCTTATCTTTGCGGTAGGCAAGAGAAACCGGCACTTCCACACCATGACTTTTGACCATAATGCGTTTAGATACATAATCTTGGCTAGAGAAGCCGTGATAAACATCTTGCGAGAGATTTGTCTTTGTCAGTGCTTTAACATCAAACTCTTCCCACAGCGGCGGTGTCGTTATCGACATACTACGAATGCGGATTTTGTTAGAGCGGTAATCACCAAGAGTGCTCAACCAAGCTACGCGCCCTTCCGACTCTAACGGCAGAGATTTCTTCGCCTTGCCATCGTAAGAGTAAACCGAGATTGTCGTTTGATTGTCTTGCTTGGTTAATGCCACAAGTCCCGCTTCATACAAATAGAATTGCTCTACGCTATTTTCCGAGCGTAAGAAAGACTTCCAATTAGATTCAGCAGTGTCCGCATGTTTCTCGGGCATCGTAGCTTCAAACAAACCAAACTGACCATTAAGATTGCTGTTGATAAAGACTTTGTCTTGAGCAACATCTGCATAATACTCCACACCGGATTCTGGTTTACGTAGCGAGGCCGTTAGCTCTCCAGAATCAAGGTTTAGGATCTTTTGTTCGGTGGTCGATTCATTGTTACTTTGTACCAGTGCGAAACGCGCGTCGGCTGAGGGATAGAAGGACATGAGCCAATCGGTCTTGTCCTCTTGCCAAAGTACTTTCTGCTCGTTGGTTTGAGTATTAATTCGAACGATTTGGTAAGGACGTTGAGTTTTCGCTTCTTTTGAGACAGCGAAAGCAAACTTGCCATTTGGTGAGAGCAGAACCCCATTATCAATGTTGCTGATAAGCTCACGTGCAGCACCACTCTTTAGATCAACCAACACAGCACGGTACTGCTCGCTGCCATCAATATCTTCTGTAAACAACAAAGAATCGCCTTGAATACGCCATTGACCAATTTGGAAATACTGACGTTCTTCTTGGCGAGAAGAGAAATCGTAAACCACTTTCTCTTGCGCGTTGTTATCAGCTCGCGAAAGCAAAACAAAGTTGCCTTGTCGACGAGTGAGATTCCATTCTTGACCGTTTTTAATCACCCAAGGCTTCTCGCCTTTTTCTGCTGCCATGGCTTCCCATTGGCTCAACAGATTTTGGGTAATCTCGTCATAGCGTTTCTGAAATTGTTCTGTTTTTTGGTTCTGTTGCTTGAGGTAAGAGAGAACTCGCTCATCTTGTCTGGAATCGTCTCTCAGCCAATCAAAGTTATCCGAGGCAACACTGGGCATAGAGGTGACTAAAAGCCCCAAAAAAACATGACTAAATTTCATATAAATGGCACAACTATTTATAGGATTAATATTATGTCGCGTATTCTGCCTTTAAATAAAAATGAGATCAATTATCATTTACATGCTTTCGTGACATTTTTATCGGTTTTTATTATGCCAAACGTTTAAATCATGGATGAATGCACTGTTATGCAAAGCTATTGTTAGATAAGTCATCTATTGCTATGCGATTAAGAATCTAGAAATGAAAACGTCACCTGAAGAAGGTGACGAGGGTAACTTTTTTACTTTAGTCAGTAGCTCAAAAGAGGTAGAAAAACTAGAAAAGATGACTAGTTACAACCCAAAGTAAAGCAAGAAATCCAACAAAATAGAGGGAGGAAAAAACGACCGATTTAATCAATTCACCCATTTGAGACTTTTCAGTAATCATGTGAGCCTCCGCGATTGTTTACTAAAGTACAACTCACCAACGCTACGCAGAGAAACGCCAGCATCTCCACCCAAATGCCTTTCTTTCCCCAACCTAACGATTTGCACTGTTGTTCTGTAAGGCTCAGATCGATGTCTTCTAACCACTGTTCTTCTTGATACATATTTTGTCTCCTCTTCTGGAAACCTATGCTATGCAAAATTGGCGTTCAGAAAAATCAAAGACTATTTAACCCTTGTTTAGAACAGCTAAACGATAGTCGTGAGAAAGCAAATTTCAGATATAAAAAATCCGAGCTCAATGGCTCGGATTTCTCATAAAATATCGATTAAGCAATGCGACGAAGATTAATCTTCAGCACTTGGCTCAGCAGGTTTTTTCTTCGGGATAAACACATTGTCACCCACTGCCACGTTTTGATAGAAACCTTTATCACGCTGAGCGGGTTTCTTCGCCACTTTCTTCGCTTGAGGGCGAGCCTTCTTCGGTGCTGCTTTATTACCACGGAAATCAGGTTTACGCGTCTTCAAACCTTTAAATTTGCCCTTTAGGTCTTCAAATACCGAGAATTGCAAATCTTGTTGTAGGTAGAGCTCAACACGCTTGAAGCTGTCCCAGTCTTTAGGACCAACCAGTGAAATCGCATCACCTTTATTACCAGCACGGCCTGTACGACCAACACGGTGCACGTATTCTTCTGTGTGTTTCGGCATATCAAAGTTGATAACGTGCGTAACTGTTGAGATATCAAGACCACGTGACGCTACGTCTGTCGTAACGAGGATCTTAAAGACTGCGCGTTCAAACTGACTCATGATGGTATTACGTTGAGTCTGGTTCAAGTTACCACTCAATGCGACTGCTTTGAGCTTTTTCTCGTTAAGCTTAGTAGTCAAACGTTCAGTATCGTCACGAGTCGCTGTAAAGATGATCACTTGACGATATTCAGCTTCTTCCAACACACGCTCAAGAATCGCTTCTTTGTGGTCAAGGTGATCACACAAATAGAATTTCTGAGTAATGTCTTTGTGCTCTTCGTTTGAAACACCTACAGCAATGCGTTTTGGTGCATTCAACATCTCTGATGCAATACCGTTCACTTCTGCGTGGTCCAATGTTGCAGAGAACATCAACGTCTGACGACGGCGGTGTTTAGCTGCGTTGTGGATGCGGCGAAGCTCTGGTGCAAAGCCAAGATCGAGCATACGGTCTGCTTCATCAAGAATCAGCGTTTCCAATCCATCTAGGTACAATGAACGGTGTTCTAGATGGTCAGCCAAACGTCCTGGTGTAGCAACGATAAACTTAGGGTAACGACGCAATGCTTTTACTTGGTCGTTAAAGTTCTCACCACCTAAGATCAAAGTAGCATCGTAAGACAAGCCAACTAACATTGAGCGTAGCTCGCCATATACCTGTTTCGCTAACTCACGCGTTGGCGCAAGAATGACCGCACGTGGGTCTTTCGCAGAAAACGACTTCGTCTTTAATGACTTGTGAAGCATTGGTAATACAAACGCCAAAGTCTTGCCAGAGCCCGTTTTCGAAGATGCCAATAGATCCTTGCCTGCAATCGCAACAGGAATCGCCTGCTGCTGAATATCAGTCGCTTTTTTGAAATCGTAGTGTTTTAGGTTCTTCAACAATCGGTTGTCTAGGCCTAGATCTTTAAATTGCAAAGTATTCTCCAATAAATAGTCATCGTTTGAGCGCTTTTTCAGTGTCGTTTCCGCTCTAACGCAGCAAAAAATAAAAGCTCGGTATAATACCGCAAATCATAGGAGTATAGATAGAGATCACACAAACTAAATGTACAAGAAATAATAAAGTTTCATGTTAGAAACTTTCATTTGCGTCAATATCGTCTAAATTATTGATATCAGGAACGTGGCGAGAGAGCTGCTGTACTACCTGATACAGGCGTTAAAGGTGAGTAAACGCTCACTTATGTAAATTAAAGGTTAGCGTCCGTATCAGGTACTCTATGAAATCCTTGGATTTTTTTGACTTTTGCTACATCATGTACTGATAGAATGTATTCACATTTACCACTACGACTATATGACACAAAACGTATAGCGTAGGAATTTAACTATAGGCAAGGAGTTCTAATATGAACAAAACGTTGATCGCAGCTGCAGCAACTTCAGTACTTCTACTAGCAGGTTGTGCTTCTTCTGACGAAGCAGCAACAGCTACTAAACTAGACGAACTAAGCAACCAAGTTAGCCAACTAAGCCAAGACGTACAGTCTCTACAGTCTGACGTTCAAAAGTCTAGCGACGCGGCTATGGCAGCTCAAGAAGAAGCTGCACGTGCTAACGAGCGTATCGACAACATCGCTCAGTCTTACACTAAGTAAGATTTGATTCCGCGCTTTAACGCCCGTTAAGGCGCGGTAATTTCTACAGGAACACCATTTTGTGCAGCAATCGCTGCTTTTGCTTTCGCATTCGTCATACCAAATTCATCTAACCACCAGTCCAATTCTTTTGGCACAACTAAGTGATCTTTCTCGCCATTGCTGCGAGTTAACGGCTCGTGAGCTTCAACAAACACACTGCGGTCTGGTTCTAAAGCTACTTTGACTGGTTGATTAATGATTTGAACTTTTTCGCCACGACGCACTTTATCAAACAACCATTCGATGTCGTTTGGGTCCATGCGAATACAACCCGCGCTAACACGCATGCCAATGCCAAAGTCTTTGTTGGTACCGTGGATTAAATATTCACCATGGCCATAAGCTAGGCGAAGGGCGAACATACCAAGTGGGTTATCTGGACCAGCAGGGACAACAGCTGGCAAATCAATACCTTTCGCTTTGTACTCAGCACGTATAGAAGATGGCGGCGTCCAAGTTGGATTTGGTCGTTTCTGGCTGATGCTCGTCGTCATAACGGGTGTATCACGACCAATTCGGCCAATCCCAACAGGGAACACATAAACAATGTCTTCTTTCGGTGGGAAGTAGTAAAGACGCAGCTCGGCTAAGTTAATCACAATGCCTTTGTGTGCGACCTCAGGAAGAATAAGTTGAGTTGGAATAGTGAGGACGTGCCCTTCTTTTGGAAGAAATGGGTCTACGCCTTTGTTGGCTGCCATTAACGCAAGCATGCCGACATCATACTGCTTCGCAATATTCGCCATGGTCTCGCCCTGCTCCACTACATGATTCTCCATGCGGCCGATCACACGAGCGCCGTCTTCTGGCAGTTGATACATTTTGGCGAATGACAATCCACTCACTAAAGACAACGATATCGACAACAGGGTGCGCTTTGCGATACTCATAGGACGCTTCTTGCTTGGCATCTCTCTCTATTCCTTGGCGTTTTTAAAGAGCCGTAAGGTTATCTCTCTTTCTACCTTGTGATCAACCATCGGCTTGTGATAATCCAGTAAATTAAAGCCGCTCCATAACCAAGGGCTATGAATGAATTTATTCGGTACCTCTTTAATTTCCGGTACCCAATGGCGAACAAAGGTGCCATCAGAGTCAAACTTTTCGCCCTGACTGATAGGGTTGAAGATTCGGAAGTAAGGTTGGCCGTCACACCCCGTTGACGCTGACCATTGCCAGCCACCATTGTTTGCCGCGAAATCACCATCCACCAGCTTACTCATGAAGTACGCTTCCCCCCAACGCCAGTCGATATGCAAATCCTTGGTCAGAAAGCTCGCGACAATCATGCGCAGACGATTGTGCATCCAACCAGTCGTGTTCAGTTGGCGCATAGCAGCATCAACAATAGGGTACCCTGTTGTGCCTGTTTTCCAGCGTTCGAAAGCTTGCTCATCATAAGACCATTGGATCTTCTCTTCCCATGGAATGAAGCCCTTTCCTCTAACAAGCTTTGGTTCAAACACCAATAGGTGTTGGTAAAACTCTCGCCAGATAATTTCACTTAACCAAGTGGCCTTCCCTTCAGTGAGATCAGGAATTGGGTTTTCTGCATAAAGCCTTGCGATACATTGTCTTGGTGACAGCGCGCCAATTGCGAGATAGGGAGATAACTGACTCGTGCCATCAACCGCAGGCAGATCTCGCTCAGATTGATATGCATTGCTGCGCTCACGGGCGAACTCTCTCAGTTGCTGGACAATGTCTGTGGTTGAGGCATGCCAACGTTCACTGGACTCGCGCGGATAAGAAAAAGGCATATCAGCATGATAGCGATAGGCTTCAACCTCTTGGAGCACGTCTTTAGGCAGCTCGGCTTGCGGTTGTGGCTTGAACACCATTGGCAGTTGGAATTTCAACAACCAAGCACGTTTAAATGGTGTGAAGACTTTGAAATACTGCCCCTGCTTGTTTAACACCGTGGTTGGTGCATGAACACATTTGTCGTGGAAAGCTTCAAACGTAACTTCGCTTTCAGCCAGAACTCTCGCTACGTCTCTATCTAAAGCTTGCTCGTTGACCTCATAATGAATATTCGCCATGACACTTTTCACGCTCAACGATAATGCCCAGCTCTTGATGACCTCAGTCACGTCGGTAAATTCAGGCACCTCTTTATACAGAAGCGGGATATTAAGATCAGAAAGCTCTTCTTCGAGATGCATTAAACGTCTCGCAATGAGGTCTGCCTGCATTGGTGCCATATGGTGCGTTTTCCATTGCTCTGGCGTTGCAACATAGCAAGCGACCACAGGGTGCCCAGTATCAAGGGCGGCCTTCAATGCAGTGTGATCTAACGTTCTAAGGTCTCGTCGAAACCAAACCAGAATCATGTCGTCTCCTTACGAGGGTAAGCTAGTTAGCAAAATGCAACTTCTCAATAACTTCAGAGAACTGAACTTGCTCAGGGCATTGCGTTTTCAGCGTGGATAACGCTTCTACTTGCTTAATTGGCAGGGCCTTGTTTGAGAAGAAATGAAGCTTTTGGTATAGAGCCACTACATCATGATCGATAAGACCCGAAACATCTTCTACTTTGTC
The DNA here is from genome assembly GCF_002875385.1 of Vibrio sp. 10N.222.52.B12. Taxonomy (NCBI): domain Bacteria; kingdom Pseudomonadati; phylum Pseudomonadota; class Gammaproteobacteria; order Vibrionales; family Vibrionaceae; genus Vibrio; species Vibrio sp. 10N.222.52.B12. The sequence goes on from NZ_MDAW01000110.1 coordinate 162,580, forward strand.
GACCAAGCTAATATGGAAACCCTGTTCGCATAATCTTGCCGCCTCTATCCAGCTCTCAGACTCACGAGCTTGCTCGAAACTGATCAGCAGACACTTACCTTTTGAAGAAGCCTTATTTTCAGACTCAACAACCATGGCAAGGCGAGTAATCAAGCAAGTTTGAAATAAACCCGCCTGAAGGGAGCGCAGTGAGACCTTCACGAGTTCAAGAGCGTCCACCACCGGAGTGATCAGTTGATCGATGACAATAGTCAATGGATACTCTTTCAAAACGCTGGTTAGAAGCTTCTCAGTTTTACCACGGTTAAGTTCAGCAAGAGCCTTAAGCAGCGACTCGACTTCTTCTAGAGGTTGCAAATTCACAGCAACATCGGCATTTTCTTCTTGCCCGAGTAGGCCCTTTACCTTGCCAATGGCAACCCCTTTCGACAACCACCCTTGTATCTCTTTTATCGTATCTAAATCTTGTTGGCGGTATAGACGATGGCCTTTTTCGGTTCTTTGAGGTTGGATCAAGTTGTAGCGCCTTTGCCAAGCTCTGAGAGTAACGGGCTTAACACCCGTTAACTCAGATACATCTCGAATGGCGTAGAGTTTTTCTTCTTGGCTACAATCCATAACGTAATCTCATCTCCTGCGGGTATGGTTCTAAATATTTTTGCTGTTGCAAATACTCATCTGGGTATGTATTGAGATAATGCTTAATAAGCGTTAACGGGGCAAGCAATGGTAACAGCCCTGTGCGGTAGTCACTGATGACTGTCGCAAGCTCTTCTCTTTCTTGACCAGTCAATGAGCGCTTGAAGTAACCTTGTAGGTGCATCAGAACATTGGTGTTGTTCTTTCGACTGGCGCGATTCTGTAACGCTTTCATCAGACCTAAACGATATTCGTTGTAGAAGTCATCAATCTCATAACTCGCAACATCTGCCACCAATCGACCTAGAGAGCGGTAGGATTCTGGGTGATGTGCCATCAACGTCAGTTTGTAACGAGAGTGAAAGGCGATAATTTTACCGCGTGTTGGTTCTCCACCCATCGATTCATAAAAATCGTTCAAACAGTAAATGCGCGTAATGAAGTTTTCTTTTAACACAGGGTCGTTGAGACGGCCGTCTTCTTCTACTGGTAACCACGGCATTTTTTCCATCAAGGTTCTGGTGTACAAGCCAATGCCCTCTTTCGCAGCACTGTTCTTGCTGTAAACCTTCACGCGTTCCATGCCGCAAGTTGGTGACTTAGCACATACTATGTAGCCACACAGTTGCTCGCCTTGAAGCTCGTTTACTTTATTTTCCGAGTACGTCAACATTTTATCGGTATGATCGTTCTCGGGATTTTTGGTTTCGACCAGCGCGATACGTTCTTCATTAGTGACCAAACGAATCGTTGGACGGGGGACGGTCATACCAACGCCAACTTCTGGGCAAACCGGCACAAAGCTAAAGTACCCGTCGAGTTCTTTTGTTACGAAGTTGCTAATTTTGTGCCCTGAGTCGAAACGTACACGTTCACCTAATACACAAGAGCTGATACCGACTTTGATTGAAGATTCCATGATGACGCATCCCTATACAAAATGTTTTGTTGTATAACTTATAGCAAGTGAATTTAGATTGTACAAGAAAATAAATTGTACAATTTAACCGTTTTACTGAGCTAGCTAGGAATTCGATCAGTGAGATCTCAGAAAATATTGTGCTTCGAAACGGTTTTTTGTGCACACAATCAACAAATCGCTCAAAAGCAAATCGATTGCCTTTTTGCTTTCAACAGATTTAGTTATCAACAGAACATTTAAACACTAGAACAGACCGTTTTGTGACTTAACTCTCAAGCCACCTTTACACGTCCCGATATTATTGCCTCAACGAAAACGAACAAGTTCAACAGAATTGGTAATAGCGTTCTATAATAGAGTCATTTTACCAGAATCAAACTTTGGAGAGCACTTATGGCAACCCCACATATCAACGCACAACCAGGTGATTTCGCTGAAACAGTTCTAATGCCAGGCGACCCGTTGCGCGCTAAATACATTGCAGAAACGTTTCTAGAAGATGTGAAACAAGTTTGTGATGTTCGCAACATGTTCGGCTTCACTGGCACTTACAAAGGTAAGAAAGTTTCTGTAATGGGCCACGGTATGGGTATCCCATCTTGCTGTATCTACGTACACGAACTCATCGCTGAATACGGCGTGAAAAACGTTATCCGTGTAGGTAGCTGTGGTGCAGTACGTGACGACGTGAAACTAATGGACGTTGTTATCGGTATGGGTGCATCTACAGACTCAAAAGTTAACCGTATCCGTTTCAACAACCACGACTTCGCTGCAATCGCTGACTACGATCTTCTAGAAGAAGCGGTTAACCAAGCGCGTGCTCAAGAAGTACCAGTTAAAGTTGGTAACGTATTCTCTGCAGACCTGTTCTACACACCAGAGGCAGACCTGTTCGAGAAGATGGAAAAACTAGGCATCCTAGGTGTAGACATGGAAGCGGCTGGTATCTACGGCGTTGCTGCTGACCTAGGCGCGAAAGCTCTAACTATCCTAACAGTTTCTGACCACATCATCCGTGGCGAAAAACTAAGCTCTGAAGAGCGTCAAAAGTCGTTCAACGACATGATGAAAGTTGCTCTAGAAACAGCAATCAACATCTAAGAAACACCTAAGTAGTAAATAGCAGCCGGGGCCTGACCAGCTGCAAGAATTATCCCGAGGGGGCGATTGTGTCTAACGGCGAACTGCCAAGGGACGCAGATGGGTTACAACTCAACTTTTGTAAAACATTGGCGTGTGACAACTTTGGATTGAGTGATGCAAAGCGATACGTTTTGCAACATGCTAACCCTAAACGTCCGGCGATGGTATGCCGTGAGTGTGGAGCTTTCCCCCCCTTACTTAATAATCGCGATGTAGTGAACGAGCTTCATCGTCTGCGTCACGTCCACAGTGACGGATTACCTGCTTGTCGCAACGATGACTGCGATAACTTTGGGCTTTCTGTCCATACTCATAAACACCTCTATCACGCTTTCGGTTACAGTGGCGATCGCCAACGTTACCGCTGCAAAGTGTGTCAAAGTACCTTTGTCGATAAATGGTCTGGTGCCAATAAAAAGCTTCAGTTCCAAGAGAACTTGATGGGCTTGTTGTTTACCGGTTATTCCGTTCGCGAGATCTGCCGTAAACTCAGCATTAATCCAAAAACCTTTTACGATCATGTTGATCATATTGCTAGCCGCTGCCGCCGCAAACTGGCGACGATCGATGCTCGCTGGGTAAACCATGCCGAGCACTATGAGTTGGCATCGAACTATGTTTCCCTGCAACCACATAGCAACAACGGCGTATACTGGATCGCTTCTGGTGAAGCACACTCTGGCTATATTCTATGTCAGCATGTGAACTATTCTTCTAATGATGAGCCGGTCGCAGCACTGGATCATAACCCTTACGATGAAGTGTCACGTTTTGTATCACAGGAATACACCGCAGAAGCAAGTGAAGCACCCGGCGAACCTTCGAAGAAACTTCGCGAGCGTATCGACCAGAAGTACCAAACCATTTTGGCGCGTGGTAACGTAGAGGACCCACTGGGCAACCTTTCTGTTTTCCATTACCCGTCAAAAGGTGCTTTGATTCGCCCGCCTTACACCTCTTACGCTCACTACCTACATGTGTTGGATATGTGCTGCCCAGAGAAACGGGTTTCTATTTACATGCCTCAAGATCCCCTGCTCCGCTCTGCCGCGTTGAGCGTTTGTTTATCTCGTATTCAAGAGAAAAACGTTGACTTGATGTACGTTGAAGAAGACGCAAACTGGGATATGACTGCGCCATTTGGCAAAGTAGACATTGCTTACATGAGCTGGTGGCGAGATCGTTGGGCGATTTCACGTCAATACGAAGCAAACAAAGGCATTTGTTACTTAGCTGGCGACAATAACGAACCTGAGTCATGGTTCAATGTTGCGACAACACGCCACATTCAATTCTATCAAAATCGTTTTCAGCTTCTGTTTGAGAGCTTCATCAACGAGCCACGTCGCAAATTACGACCTGCTGGCATATTACCTCTTTTAGATATATTCAGAGCTTGGCATAATTTGTGCTATCAAGATAAGCAAGGGCTTACCGCCGCTCAGAGGCTGAAAGTAACGGACGCACCTCTGACGATCAAACAACTGCTGTCGTGACTATTTAACACTTTACTCATTTAAATGTGGTAAATAGATGCTGACCACGGTATATATTACGGTACCCAATACCTTATTGGTGTAGCATTCTTTCTACACCTGAAATGATAGTCGCATCTAACCACATAATATTTAGGTGTAAATTCCAGTTCGATAGTCATGGATGTGAACGTTGGATAAAAGCCAAATTCAGCTAGAAGCAGAGCTAAACGCCCTCGATGGCCAGATAAAATCTGATCCGGAACGCGCATTTCGAATCGCCGAACAATGCAGAATTCGTGCGGAGCAAATCCTATTTGTTGATGGCGAAATTCGAGCATTGATCATCATGGCGCATGCCTGTTGGTGTAGCATGGACTACCGACACGGGCTCAAACTCGTCAAAGACGCCTACAGCCTTCAAATTCAACTCGACACCGACGATCATTTACCTGAAATCCTTCACCTCTTCGCCTTGCAATACTGGGGACAAGCTAAATACTACTCCGCCCAACAGTACTGGATAAATGCGTTAGAACAATCCGCATTGGTTGATGATATTGAAATCCAAATCGAGGCCCTTATCGGACTTGGTAACGTTTGGCGCATCACCAACGAACACAAACTAGCCGCATCCACACACGAATTAGCCGTCAAAGTGGCAAACAACGTCCGTATTGCATGGTTAGAAGGCAAAGCTCGAATCCTACTCGCATGGGATTATTATCTGCTGAATAACTTCGTTGAAATGCTGACGGTGCTAGATGGCGCTACCGAGGTACTTCGTGATCATGACGACAACACATGGCAAGCTGAAATTTGGGATTTTAAGGGATTGGCATTACTGGGATTAGAACGTCTCGATGCAGCAGAAGAGGCGACTCAGAAAGCACATCAACTCGCGATTGAACAAGACCTAACTTGGATGAAAGCGCACTCCTTCATCAGCCGAGCCCGACTCGAATTGCTGCGCAAGAATACCGAAAACGCCGCCTCCTTACTGCAATCTGCAGAGCAGTCCGCCCTGAGCTTTGATAATGGTGAACTGCTCAGCCAAATCTGCTTTCAGCAATCGCGCGTCGCAGAAGAACAAGGCGATTATGAAGGCGCTTTCCAAGCCTTCCAAAAATATCGCAAACATGCGCTTAAAATGCTCAAGGAGCAGACGCATCGAGTAAGTATGGATAAAGCGCGAGGATCTAAACGTCAGTTAGAGCAACGCGCGAGAAAGCTCATTAACCGTATTCGTGCCCAGCATGAATACGATCCAGAAAAACAGTTCTCCAACGTTGTATCCGAAACCTATTGGTGGGAGCAACTGGTTCTATTCAAAACAGAGCTTAAGCAATCAAACCACGCGATCATTATGATCCGCCATACTGAGCCAGCTTTCCTTGATGTGTGTACTGAGCTCGTTCACTCATTAACGACATCCAGTGACTTGATCTCTCGTTTGAGCAGCGATCGCTTAGCTATGTTGATCGCAGAGAAAGATCAAGCGGCAGAAGACTTGTACCGCACGGTTTGTGCCATGTTAGACATCTACCCTTGGAAACGACGTGGCTTAGCCGGAGCTAAACCGACCCTCTATCTGCAAGATATCCTGACCTTCCCGTTCACATTGGAGCAATTGGAAGAAAGCCACATTGAGGTAATGAAGAATGGAACAACTGCTTAGTAAAGTGACCGATGCAGGCATGGACCCTTCTTCTGTTACTGGCGAAGAAGCGCTGATCCTTTGGGAACATATTCGCTTTCATATCGCGTCAACAAATCGTGAAAAAGCCCATTGCCACATCATCAGCGCAGAATATCGCAGCAAAATCAAACAGCTGAGTACCAGCATTGAAGAGCTTAGACAAGCTTTAGACTTACTCAAATTGCCTGAGGATGTCGAAGACATTCTATCCGTCAAAGCGAGCCTGAGCGATCGTCTGGTTGAAAAGGGCGATTACAACGCAGCGTTAACGGAATACATAGCTTCCACCAACATTGCGGTGGAATACGGTTATATCGACGAATACGTACTTGCCATTATTGGCATGGGCAACTTGTGTGACGCTTATGGTGACCATAACAAGGCGCTACGCTACTACCAAAAGATTGATGCTATAGACCATGCTATTGGCAGTCGTTCGCTTAGGTTGCGTTACAAGCTTTACATGTTAGCTTGCTATATCAGTATACAGCGCATTGGTTCAGCAACTGACTTACTTAGCGAATGTGAAGAGTTGAGTATTTTGGTGAGTGACAAAAACCTCACCAGCCAAATTCATTTATACCGTGCTAAGTTATTGCGTCTACAAAACGAGTGCAACCAAGCCCTGATTGCGATTTCACATATTCAATACTCGACAGGTAAGCAGCACACTCAATGGCTATCGACCATGGTGAAAATCGAAACGGCTTACTGCTTAAACGAAATCGGACACCAATCTCTGGCAAACCTGCTTTTATCCTCGACAGGCAAGCGCATTAATGAGTATTCCTCTCCACTGATCGCCAATCGCTTTTACAATGCAATGAGTCAAGTGTGCTCTTCTCAAGGCCAATTTAAAGAAGCTCTCAACTACGAGAAAAAAGCATTCCGTGTTGAATCCGACCTCATCAAACATATCCCAATCGGTGAGCTAGGTGCAGCCCAATTACGTCGCCTCACTCGCTTTGAGTTGCAGCTTAAATTGATTCTTTCTGAGATTGAAAACAAAGAGCTGAAAGAAACCACTAAACAACACAAAAATACCGTAGCGCAGCTACAGCAGGATGTATTTACCGACCCACTCACTTCGCTGCACAACCGCCGTTGGTTAGAAGTGAAGCTGAAAGACTTGTTGTTGCATGACACGTCATTTGCACTGATGGTGATTGATATTGACCATTTCAAATCAATTAACGATGAACTGAGTCATTTAGTCGGTGATAAAGCAATTCAGAACGTATCAAAAGAGCTGTCTGGCTACTTTAAATTCCGAGGGTCATCTTGCGTTCGCTTTGGCGGTGAAGAATTTTTGGTGATTCTGGAAAATACAGAACTTGCCCGTGCAGAGATGCACGCCGAAAACTATCGCGAACGTATCTATCAGTTTGGTTGGCATGAAATATTAGGTGAGCGTGGCTTGACCGTTTCCATCGGTATCACACTTCATCGTGAAGGCGAGAACACACAACGTACCTTCTATCGCGCTGATAAAGCCCTCTACCGAGCCAAGGCCAACGGCCGGAACCAAGTGTGTACGGAGCTTTAAAGCAATCAATAAAAAACGCCCCAGCATCAACTGGGGCGTTTTCTTTGGATTCAATCAACAATATTACAGGAAGAAAAGCGAAATACCGCCCAACGCCATCAAGGTTCCCATGACACTTTTCACACCCACCTTTTCCCCGCGCACAGCATAGATCACCAAGATAAACAACGGACTGGTTGCAATGAGAGTTTGTGCAATCGCTGGATTGGCGTATTTCAATGCAACTTGCTGTAACCATAACGCTAGGAAAGTCCCAACGAAAATCGCCAGCAATAGCCAACCCATGGCTTTATTCCCCATTGTTGTGATGTGCCGTTTAATCCCTTTAAATGGTTCAGGTTCGACAACCTTAATCACAATACACACGGCAAGCACACCAATGCTCAATCGAATCAATGCGCCTAAGAGCGGCGGCAAATCACCCGCGACGAGGGCATAGTGAGAAATCACCACACCTGAAGCTTGGCAGACACTGGCCAATAAACCAAAACCAATGCCACTCCAATTTGTCGCCTCACCGGAAGAAGAAGGCTGGAACACAACAAAAGTCACCGCTGCGGTGGTAACCACCACACCCAGCCAACTCTGCAAGGTTAACTCCGAACCTAAAAAAACCAACGCAAGCACACCAGACAACGGCGGAGCTAGAGATTCCAACAGTAAGGTTTTGTTTGGCCCAATGCGCTTGAGCGCAGCGAAATAGGCAGAATCACCAATCGCAATACCAATCACCCCAGACACCGCCAACACCGCCAGATGCAGAGGCTCGATCTGGGTAGGTAAACCTTGCGGCAGTAATGGCATCACCACCAGCATCATCATTGATGCAATGATGCCTTTCACAATGTTCAGCTGCATCGCCGAAAAGCGGTGGCTAAATTGGCTATATATCCAAGTGGCCAAAGCCCATACTATCGCAGCACCAATGGCCGCGATCTCACCAGAATATTGCACTGCTTACTCCTTCGTATTGCATGCCGTATCTCTCAATAACAGTGAATCAAATTATAAATAACTTGATTCACTTATTGTTCTATCAAATACTTAAACAGTTAATTTACGTAAGTTTTTCTATTTGGCAACAAGCACAGGGAAGTAAGATGTTTCTAGACTATTTTGCACTTGGGTTACTCATTTTCGTTGCTTTGGTTATCTTCTACGGAATCATTGTGATTCACGATATTCCTTATGAAATAGCGAAAGAGCGCGAGCATCCTCACCAAGATGCGATTCATTATGCAGGCTGGGTTAGCCTTTTCACATTACATGCACTTTGGCCGTTTCTGTGGATTTGGGCAACCTTGTGGCGTAAAGAACGTGGCTGGGGCTTTAAGCAGCTCGAACAAGAAACACATGATATACATCATCGACTTGAAGAGCTAATTGATGAAGTCAACGAATTGAAAAAAGAAGTCTCAACGCTGAAAGGTAAACAACCTGTATCAAGCGTTTCAGTTCAAAAAGAACAAGGTAAGGAGGAACAATAATGGATTTACTACTGGTTCTGACTTACGCAGCGCTATGTATCGCGATTTTTAAAATCTTCAATATCCCATTGAATAAGTGGACAGTACCAACGGCTGTACTCGGTGGCGTAGTGTTGGTCGGTACACTTATCTTACTGATGAACTACAACCACCCATTCACACAGATTGGTAACCAAGTATTCTCAACCACACCGGTGGTATCAGGTGTCCGTGGTCGAGTGATTGAAGTACCTGTTCAAGCAAACCAACCGTTGCAAAAAGGCGATGTTCTTTTCCGTATCGACCCGATTCCGTTCCAAGCAGAGGTCGATAAGCTACGCGCGAAAGTGAAAGAAGCAAGCCAAGGTGCATTGGGGCTAGAGTCGGGCGTTCAAGAAGCAGAAGCTGCGGTCATCAAAGCCCTTGCAGAGCGTGATAAAGCGCAACGCGAATTCGACCGTTATCAACGTGGTTTTGATCGTGGCGCGTTCACTGAGCAACAACTGGATACTCGTCGACAAGCGTTTAAAGCCGCCCAAGCAGCACTAGAGGTGTCGCAATCTAAACGAGAACAGGCACAAATCGCACTTGACTCGGAAGTTGGTGGAGAGAATACGCAAGTTGCCTCATTGCTAGCAGAACTTCGCCAGGCTGAGTTCAATCTTGATCAGACCGTTGTTAGAGCCCCAACCGAAGGCTATGTAACGCAGCTTGCTTTGCGCCCGGGAGTGATGGCGGTGCCTTTACCGCTAGCACCGGTGATGACTTTTGTGCATACCGAGCAAAAACTGTACACAGCCGCTTTCCGCCAAAACTCTTTGCAACGTTTAGAACCCGGATTTGAAGCGGAATTCATGTTCCGTGCACTACCTGGTAGTGTGTTCAAAGGCAAAGTGATTGAAGTACTGCCGGCAATCGGTGAAAGCCAATTCCAAGCTCGTGGTGCGCTACTTGGTACAGAGGCCCTCCGTACAAGCGGACGTGTATTTGTAACGCTTCAAATCACTGACGATCTAACTGAATATCATCTACCACTAGGTACAGCCGTAGAAGTCGCGGTTTACTCGGACAGTTTCACCCACGTTTCTATCATGCGTAAAGTACTTATCCGAATGAAGAGCTGGCAAAACTACCTATACCTAGATCATTAATTTAACGAACAAAAATCGTACTAAAAAGTGTAATCAGGGGCTGACAGTTAGCCCCTGGTTGCATTCTAGCCATCCAGACAGATAGCATTCCCACTTTTATCAATATTCTGTATAATGCGCGCCTTATTTTTGATGCTTGCTGTAAAACTAAGCCAGTCAAAAGGATGCGTGAATCCAATCACACATTTCTTGAAGAAAGATAGAGCAAACAATAAGCAGCTTGGTTGTTTCCAAACTTTGTTACACAATCAGCGCTATAAAAACAAAGCAAGTGAACGTTCTTTAAAATCGACAATTGAACTGAGGTTATCTATGAATCTTTCTGCTAAAACCGTAGTGGTTATTGCAATCGGTGCTGCGCTATACGGCATCGGCGGTTTGCCAATGTTTGGCATTCCTGTGTTTGCAAACACGACGCTGAAACCAGCAATGGCGGTATTGGCATTGTTCTCAGTGTTATTCGGCCCTCTTGTAGGCTTCTTGGTTGGCTTCATTGGCCACTGGGTTACTGACCTATTTGCAGGCTGGGGCGTATGGCTAACTTGGGTACTTGGTTCAGGTATTGTCGGTTTGATCATCGGTCTTTTCCCTTCTCTAACACGTAATCGCTTAGAGACAGGGGACTTCAATATGAAAGATTTCGCGTTGTTCGTGGTGCTTGCTCTATTGGGTAACGTATTTGGTTACGGCTGCTCAGCCTTCCTAGACACCATCTTGTATGCAGAACCGTTCACTAAGGTATTTACACAGCTGTCGATCATCGCACTGGGTAACACCATTCTTATTGCTATTGTTGGCTTCTTCATTCTTAAGTCTGTCGCAAAACGTAACAAGCAAAGCCGCAACTTAACAGAGGCTTAATGTCGAATGACAATCGAATTTTCTAACTTCTCTTTTAGATATGAGTCGCTGGACAAACCGACGCTAAAAAATATCAATCTAAGGATAGAGAAAGGAGAGAAAATCGTCATTATCGGTCCAAGTGGTAGTGGTAAATCTACCCTTGGCCAATGTCTTAACGGACTGATCCCACATGCGATTAAAGGGGAAACCAGTGGCCAGCTGACCATCAATGGTCAAGACACTGCCCCTTTTGATATGCACCAATTCACCGAACAAGTTGGTACTGTATTGCAAGATACGGACAGCCAATTTGTTGGTTTGAGCATTGGTGAAGACATCGCATTCGCGTTGGAAAACCAATTGATGTCTAACATCGACATGTACCCATTGGTCAAAGCGACGGCCAAAATGGTCGATTTGGAACAGATGTTAGATCGCTCCCCTCACGATTTATCAGGCGGTCAGAAACAGCGCGTTTCTTTGGCGGGTATTTTAGTCGATGACGTCGATATCTTGTTGTTTGACGAACCACTTGCTGCCCTTGATCCAAAGACGGGTAAGAAGACCATCGAGATTATCGATGATCTGCACCGCGAAACGGGCAAAACCATCATCATTATCGAGCACCGTCTTGAGGATGTACTGCACCGCTCTGTTGACCGTATCATTCTGATGGAAAGCGGTGAAATCATCGCAGATACCACACCAGATGAGATCTTAACGTCCCCACTTCTTGAAGAATACGGTATCCGAGAGCCTCTTTATCTTTCTGCTTTGAAAGAAGCAGGCTGCGCGATTGAAGGCGATGCAAAACCATCGAGCTTAAGTACATTGCCATTGGCGCAATACCAACCCGCCGTCAACGCATGGTTTGAAGCCTCAAAAGCAACTAATGTTGAAGAGCAAGCCGAGACTCTTCTGGCTGTTCGTAACCTTACCTATTCATACGATGGTAAGAAAAACGCACTTGAAGACGTTAGCTTCGATGTAAAACGCGGCGAATTCGTTTCGGTATTGGGTAAAAACGGCTCTGGGAAATCCACCATCACTAAGCTTGTGATGGGCGTGATTGAACCAGACCAAGGTTCGATGATCTTGAACGGCCAAGACTTAAATGAGCTAACGATTTTCGAGCGTAGCCAAAAGGTTGGCGTGGTAATGCAAAACCCAAATCATATGATTTCGCATCACATGATTTTCGACGAAGTGGCTTTTGGCCTGCGTAACCGTGGCGTTGAAGAGAAACAAGTCGAAGCGAAGGTATTGGAAGTCCTCGAGCTGTGTGGTTTGAGCAAGTACCGTCATTGGCCAATTGAGGCATTAAGTTACGGTCAGAAGAAGCGTGTGACGATTGCATCGATTCTTGCCCTAGAGCCTGAGCTTTTGATTCTGGACGAGCCTACTGCTGGACAAGATTACCGTAACTACACATCAATGCTGAGCTTTATCGAGAAGCTTAATCGTGAACTTGGCATTACGGTGATGATCATCTCGCACGACATGCACTTGGTCTTGGAATACACCACTCGTTCCATCGTGATTGCTGATAGCAAGTTGATTGCCGACGCACCAATGATCGAAGTGTTTAGTTCCCCAGCACTATTAGAACAAGCGAACTTGGCAACAACTAGCTTGTATGAACTGGCCACTGAGTTAGGCATTGAGAACACAAACGACTTTATGCAGCACTTTATTGACGTTGAAAAAGCGCATCGAGAGCGTGAAAACAGCGCCGATATCCAAGCTTCAGAAGCTCAAGATTCACAAAATAATGATGCTAAAAACATTGAGAAAGTAGTGGCATGAAAGACAACAAGATGAAGTTTGGTATCAACTACATCGATACCCAATCGCCACTGCACAAACTCAATGGCATTACCAAATTTTTGATGTTCATTGCGTGGGTAACGGTGGTACTTACGACCTTTGATTTGCGCATCATTGCTCTACTGATCGTTGTAGGTCTTGGTTTGTTAAAAATGACCAAGGTACCTTTCCATGTGTACAAGCCTTTGCTGATCGGTACAGGCAGTGTTTTGTTGATTAATGCGCTGTTTATGTTTGCATTAGCACCGCAACAAGGCAGTGAATACATGGGCTCAACAACGGTATTGTTATCGTTACCGGGTAATTACTCACTCACCCAAGAGACCTTGTTTTATCTGGTGACCGTGACACTGAAATACTTCAGCATGTTCCCAATTGCCTTGGTGTTTGTGTTTACTACGCATCCTACTGAGTTTGCGGCAAGTTTGAACCGCATGGGTGTGCCTTACAAAATTGCTTATGCCGTCAGTTTGACCTTGCGTTACTTGCCAGAAGTGAAGAAGGACTTCGTCAACATCATGCACGCTCAACAAGCTCGTGGTGTTGAACTGAGTAAGAAAGCGCCGTTGTTTACCCGTATGAAGAACGTTTCTAAGATCTTAGGTCCGCTGATTTTCTCTAGCCTAGATCGCGCTGACCAAATCTCTAACGCGATGACATTGCGTGGTTTTGGTCGTCATTCGTCTCGTACTTGGTACAGCCTAAAGCCGCTGACCAAAGCCGATATGGTGTGTATGGCAGGCATCGTCGTGATTGTCACCGCTGCGATTAGCAAACGCGTTATAGACACTCAACTGTTTTGGTATCCGTTCTAAACGAACCAGTCTCACGTTGAAAACCGAATACAAAAATGGGATGCCTCTGCATCCCATTTTTATAACCCAATTTCTCGGTAAGTCATTGAGTAGTAAGTACTAACTTAGTTCCACTTCAACACACGAGTTTCGTTGCCCTCTTCCGGCTTAGCTGGGATATTCAAGGACAGTAACAAGCTCACTGCGGCCATAGCTGCACCAATGTAAAACACGCTTGAAGGCGAAACCAACCAAATCACACCAAAGGTTACCGGAATCACGACCGCTGCAATGTGGTTGATGGTAAACGCTACACCAGCGGTTGATGCCATGTCCGCCGGATCGGCTATCTTCTGGAAGTAAGTTTTGATTGCAAGTGCCAGTGCAAAGAACAAATGGTCAATCACGTACAATGCTGCCGCCCACTCCGCAGTTTGCACTAAACCGTAACCGACGAAGACAAAAATCAGTCCCACATATTCAAACATCAATGCTTTGCGCTCGCCAACGGCTCCGATAAAGCGACCAATACGTTTAGCAAACAGGAAGTTGAACAAGTAGTTGATTAAGAAAAGCAGTGTGATGTCCGCAGCCGAATAGCCAAACTTCTCCACCATCAAGAAACCAGCGAAGACCGTGAAGATTTGACGGCGCGCACCACTCATAAAGGTCAATGCATAATAAAGCCAGTAACGCTTACGCAACACCAACTTTTTGTTTTGTGGTACTTCCGTTTTGAATTCAGGGAACGCAAACGCCATCACCAGAATCAATACAAAACCGATACCGCCCGCCAGCAAGTAAACCGTTTTGAATTCTAATTTGAGCTGCTCAAGCAGAATCCAAATCGCACCATAAGTAATCAAAGACGCTAGTGCACCAACCGATATAAATTTGCCTAACATTTCTGGTGCTTCTTCTTTGGTTAGCCATTGCAAAGAAAGGGATTGCTTTAACGTTTCAAAGTAATGAAAACCAGTCGACATCAACAAGGTTGTAAAAAGAAGTCCAAACAAAGATGGGAAGTAACCTGTGATTGCCGTGCCCAGTGTCAGCATGGCGAGCGAGACCAACATAAAACGTTGCTCGCGGATAAACAGCAAAACAAAGACAACAGTGAAAGCAAGAAAACCGGGAATCTCACGCACACTTTGCAGTAAGCCGATATCTGCTCCATCAAAGTTGGCTTTTTCGATAACGAAGTTGTTCAGTAGCGCCATCCAAGTGGAGAAGGCAATAGGAACAATAATGGAAATCAGCAGAAGAAAGTTCTGTGGCGTTCTCCAGCTTTTATGTGGCGTATTCATGATGAGTCCTTAGAATATGAAGCCGCCATCATACCGCCAAATGTAACAAAATCGCAATATCCTTATAAATTATTTACCTAGCTACTTTCTTAACATTATCCTAAACTTAGCGACAAATTCCATTAAAAATACTCACTACTAAGATTGCAATCTTGCTACTTTTAAACATTTCTTTACATCCTCTTCCTTTGAAACAAACCCGTTTTCGTCGGCAACAATTGAAGCTTATGCCTGGAGATAAAAGGTTGTGAGCTTCTTGTTGAACGCGTGCAGAGTTATACTATTGCCATTCGTCTTTCTTTTCGGCATCAGCCACACTTTTTGTCTCGATATTATGAAAAAACAAGTCCTGTTTCTTTGCACTGGTAATTCCGCACGATCTCAACTTGCTGAAGCGATATTTAACCATATGGCGGGCACGCTCTTTCATGCTGATAGTGCAGGTGTTCACCCTAGCGAAGTAGACCCAAGGGTGTTTCAAGTATTAGATGCACATTCAATCTCTGGCGAGTCACTGCATTCGAAGGATTATGCCGACGTTGAGAACAAGTCTTATGACTTTGTGGTTACATTGTGCGATAACGCCAAAGATGAATGCGTGATCTTCGAACAAAACATCGACCAATTACATTGGAACCTAGTCGATCCAAAACCACTCGAAGGCACAGAACCGTTCCAAAATACGGCCAAAGAATTGATCGAGCGCATCAGTCTATTTCTACTAGTAAACAGTGAAGAAAACCGTACACAAGTGGATCCAAGTAGTTTCTTTAAACTGATGAGCGATCCGTTGCGACTCAAAATATTGATGCTGCTAGAAGATGAACAAGACTTAACCGTCACCGATCTCAAAAACGCTTTGAACGAAAGCCAGCCAAAAGTCTCTCGTCACTTAGCATTGCTACGAGACACGACATTCTTAAAAGATACACGCCATGGCTTATGGATCCATTATCGTCTTTCCCCTTCGCTTCCTATGTGGATTAAGCATCTACTCCAAATAGTGCGTGTCGGTAATCCAGGCATCATTAATATTGAAAAGAACCGCTTGAAAGCCGCACAACAAAGTGAGCAATAACCTTTTTCACTCAGCTTAAGACATACTAATGCCTCGATGAAAAACCGCTGCATAAATGATTTGGAGCGGTATCGCTTTGTCAGCGACAAGTCAGTATCAAAACTTGGTGTTAACCCAACCCACCCTTACAAATAAGACGCTGATAATATTGGTAAAAATCACCTTCAATTCGTCATGTTGGGTACAGCCCAATATCATAAATACCCCATGAACAAGTGAAATGCCTTCGTGGTGAGCATCGTTAAAATACCCTCTATTCAAGATGCCTTTTGCAACCGTAACCAACACGATACTGTTGAACTCGATTTGCTACTTATTGTCCCGACTCCAGCTGGTAGCAGTTTGTGACTCCACATAAGCCTTTCCCACCCACTCCTAGGGTGGGCTTTTTTTCAAAAAATGCAGTGTGTAGGCATTCCAGTCCTATATCTTTTAAAGGTGATAACTTCGGCTAGTATTCATTGAGGTATCATCTGAACATCAGCCAATAAACGGCTCAATCAATATTTCATCTTTGATAATCGAGAATACCCATGCGAAACGCTAAAATCGCGAAGACCATTTTGTGGGTTGTGGTCGGCAGTTCGATGCTTTGGCGTCAGCTAGTCAGCATGGACTACCTGCTCCATTAAACAAGCAGACCGCACGCCTAGTGATAATGAGGTAAAGCCTCATCGAAAGCCCTTTTCTCACGGAAGAGAGAGGGCTTTCAACTTTCTGTTCCTATCTAAACGTCTATAGTCATCTGGATGATGAACAATCTTGGGAATGCCTAAATCCTTTTTAGTACCGATGCTAAATTAAGCGCCGAATTGAGAGATTAGGATTCATGAGATGAAATACGCATTTTCAGTGATGTTATTGTCACTGCTTCCTGTGGTCGCAAACGCTGGCCCTATCGACCCGAAATGTAGCCCTAAGAAGCTGGCTAACGGTGTAACAAAGGTAGTAGGTAACCGTTGTACGCTTGACGAGACGATCGCGGATACCACGAAAGAAGCGCTAGGCGTCGACCATCGCGTTAACCCTAAGAAGCGACTAGAAAGAAAAGGCCTTATCAAAGACGAAAAGTCGGACTAAGCGCCCAGCTTCCATTCCTTCCTAAAATGGCCAGTGTTTATCGACACTGGCCATTTGGTTTTAGCTCAACCGAAGCCCCCTCACCTTTAATGGTCGTAGGCCCAATATCAAAACGGCATGCTTCACCACTAAGGTAAACGGTATTCAATAGATTGTGCTCTTGATAAGTGACTCTGACTTGAGACTCCATAGGAGCAACAACGATGATGTCAACTTCACGTCCAGTGGGTTGAGCTTGGTTAACACAACCAGCGCTAAGTAAAACAAGAGGAACTAAGAGGCTTTTCATAACAATAGAGTCTTTCATTCACGTCATAACAGTCAAAAAAAACCACCCAGATACAAGGGTGGTTAATAAAAAGGAATACGCTATTTCTATAACAGTGATGAATCTTAATTAAGCTCAATAATATTTTGATGGCATCGAAAAATTAAGCAAAACTAGACTGCCTACCAGCTAAACTCGCTCTTTGTTCTATTACTCTTTGTTTTGTTACTCAATGTTCTTCACATTCAGTCGATTCTGGAACTCAAACACCTTTTCAGGACAAACATCTAAACAACGCCCGCAACTCATGCAGGTTTGATCCATCACGCGACGGTCGCCTTCTTTTAATGGTTGACGCAAAATCTCCGGCTCGGGGCAAACATAAAAACAATCCATGCACTTAGTACAGTCTTCTCGGCGCACGGCAGTGACTCGCATTAAACTCTTGCTACCAATCACGCTGTACGTTGCTCCCAGTGGACACAAGTGTCCGCACCAACCATGTTCTACGAGCAATAAATCGAGAACAAACACCAGCAAAATAAGTACCCAACCTGCTCCCATGCCAAACACTATGCCTCGATGCAATGCCGCCACTGGGTCTAACCAAGTCCAAAGCACTGAGCCCGAAATCGCGCTGCCAAGCATCAATGCAGGAATTAACCAATAGCGAATATTTGGCGACCAACGATAACTCGCTTTGAGATTGAGTTTTCTGCGCAGCCACGCAGCAAAATCTGTCACGATATTGAGTGGGCATACCCAAGCACAAAAAGCGCGCGGAGCAAGAATCGCGTAAAACACCAACACAATCGCTACACCTAGGAAAGCGTTAAACTCTGGAATATGACCTGTGGCGAGAGACTGTAATACAATCAGAGGATCGCTTAATGGCACCGTATTAAGCAGCATACTGGAAGACAAATTGCCTTGCAGAATGCCCCATGTTGGCCCTGCCATAAACAGAACAATGATGGTCAGTTGGCATAATCGACGTAGAATGAGAAAACGATGCGCACGCCACCAGCCCAGTTTTTCGATGGCTTCTTTGCCAGCATCTTGCGCTAAGTTCTTGGCCATTATTGACCTCCTTTGAGCGACTCAAGCGCACCACTTGGTACTGGATTATCTGCTGGTAAGACATTTTCAAGCGGCTTGTCGATTTCTTGCCAGCCAAAATTGTAGTGGCTACCAACCTTACCTTTCGCTAGATCCGTTGGCACCACTTTGATCGCAGCCACATCAAGCACACAAGCTTGTTCGCATTTGCCACAACCCGTACACACATCAGAATTGACGGTCGGGATCAGTTTCGCGTGATAGCCCGTTCTATCATTACGAATGTTCTCCAGCGTTATCGCTTCATCAATTAGCGGGCAGACACGGTAACAAACGTCGCAACGCAAACCTTGCCAGTTCAGACAGGTCTCGTGGTCGATCAGCACAGCCGTCCCCATTCTCGCATCGTCTATATCGGTAAGATCATGATCCAACGCACCGCTAGGACAAGCCACGACACAAGGGATGTCTTCACACATTTCGCAAGGAATATCGCGCGCAGTGAAGTACGGTGAACCAGTTGCAACTGGGGATAGCAGACTCGCAAGCTTCAAAGTGTCATAAGGGCACGCCTGAACACACAGCCCACAACGAATACAGGCAGACTCAAAATCACCTTCTGGCAAAGCGCCAGGCGGACGAATAGGCACACCTTTAGTTTCGCGTGCTTGACTCTGCAAAGACTGCAAACCAAGAACACACGCTGCCGCACCCACACCAGCGGCGGTACGGGCAGTGTCACGCAAAAATCGACGTCGACTTTGCGAGACTTTTGACTGAGAGGATTTCATTATTATTTTCCTCAAACACGCTCTAATTGCTCTTAAATAAGTTAAGCATAAATAGCGCTAAAAAGGCGTGCTCCCCATACCCCATAAGAGGTAACTCAAGTGTCTCTTGATTAAAATCAACTCGTTGCAGATACCGACTTCACACTTTAGTGAAAATGGCTTTATTTCGTTATTTCAAAGTTCACCATTATTCTCCACAAAATGAGAGTTACTCAGTATAAAAATTCAACACAAAATCACTCTCATTGGTATTTTCAATGATAATCCACTATGAAAACTTAAAATTAGAAATACGTAACATACTCAATTAAAAGTAGTTTGGTGCCTAAAGCTAAAAAAAACACTATTCAAACCGCATTTCTCTGGTTAGATTGAAATTAATTCCAATAAACCAAAGGAGAGAAGCATGGAAATCATCGTACGTCCAACCACTGTTGAAGACGCTGCTGCACTAGTCGAAATCTATTCACAACCGAAAGCACAACGTGAAACCCTGCAACTCCCTAAGCCATCTCTCGCGATGTGGGTCGACCGACTATCCAACATGCCCAGAGGTGTTTACAGTTATGTCGCAGAAATCGATGGTAAGGTGGTCGGAAACATTGGCTTTCATCACTCCCAGCGCCCAAGAACATCACACACGGCCTCGTTTGGAATCGGTGTGCACGATGAGTTTCACGGTTTAGGGGTCGGCAACGCGTTGATCAGCACCGTAACGGAGCTCGCCGACAACTGGCTCAATGTTCGACGTATTCAAATCGAAGTGAACACCGATAACGAAGCTGCCATTGGCTTATACAAGAAACACGGTTTTGAAATAGAAGGTGAATTGGTCGATGCCTCTTTTAGAGACGGTGAGTTTATTAATACTTACAGCCTAGCCCGTATCAATAAACCGAAAAACTAACGTCTATTGACCTAAAAACTGCCTTTATATACCCAAGTAACCTCGAGATACTTGGGTATATCTACCTTCGGGTCGATTTTGCTTTCTTCGCTGTTTCTACCCCAAAGAGTCCAGGACACGTTTGGTGAGCGCTTCGGTATAAGGGTTAATCTTCCAATGATCTGGACTCCACCCTTTTACAAAGCGTTGGAAATCCGCCCAAGCCACGGCAAATAAAGGTCGCCACTCTTGTTCGACCTCAGATGGTTCTAACTCGGTTTGATAATGTTTCAGTGCTGTATTTAACGCAACAAAATAGGTATCAAGCACCCAAGGTTCCATTTCAGCACATTTATCAGGATCGACAGCACTGCTCATAAATAGCGCGACATCTTTCATCGCGCAACCATGACCGACGTATTGAAAATCGACCGCGGCAACCGCCGAGTTTTGCGAATTGAAGCAGAAGTTTGCTAGCTTCGCATCGCCATGAATCAAGGTTTGAAATCGCGCTTGTTTTAGAGTTTGGTCGATTAACCCTGCCCTCTTTTTCAACCGAGCATCTTGAAGGACTGCCAATTCATCAGGTCGAGTATCTAAGTGCCAATACGTTCCCGTTTTCCATAAAGCATCATGATGAACGCCAATGTATCGCGCATGAAAGTTAGCAAGCCATTCTAAACACGCTTTTAGTTGGGCTTTTCCTGCACTTTTCATTACGTTTGGATACCCCGCCAGAGTAAGATCTTCCATCACGATCAACCATTCCGTTTCATTCTGAAAGCATTTAAGCCCTTGAGGAATGCGGCAACGCTCATCAACTGTTTGACTGAAGTATTGATACCAACTCACTTCAACTTGGTAAGAATGCAGCTTACGTTTATGGGAGCGGTCGGTATTCCAGCCTCGCGGATGCTCAGACGGTTTTGGTAATTGAACATGCTTTACGATAATGGAGCGCTGCGAAAAGGTCAGCCTGACCAACTCTCCGTATCCGCCCCATAAAGACTGGATCACATAGACACCTTGAAGCAAACCAAGTTCCAGTTCATCTCCGATGCTTTGATAATGTGGGTTATTCATTGATTCCATCAAGCGAGTAAATGCGACCATTCTGGGTGTGTTGCCATGTATTTAATCACGTATGGGCAAATGGGCACAATAGTGTAGCCAAGCGCTTCAATCTCAGGTAGAACCGATGCCATCATGACGCTTCCATAACCTTTGCCGCGAGCTTCTTCCGGAATAAGTGTCGAAGTAATGTGCATCTCCCCATTCTCGAGTTTATAAGCTACTTTCGCTTTATGGTCTTGGTCTAAATCGACCCAGAAAATCTGGTTTGTTGTGTCATGTGTCACTTTCTGCATTATCTACCTCCCACTTTTGGCCTCTGTTTTATTGAATCAATCTATATGACTGCATAGAATGATATCAACGCAATAATCTAGTCAATTCCTACTAATTATCATAGCGCGGAACACCTTCTCGAATCAGGTACGACAATAAGAATGAGAAATATGATGGCGAGCGCCAGGGACAGTCGAGCGTCTCTACAGAATAAAAACGCCCCAGAACGTCAGGCGAGCACATTAAATAGCACCGATGCAATGGCAATGGTGGAACACGGCAGTGAAGTCACATTGAACGTGACGACACCTGTTGGAACGAAGTTCATCACCACGAGCACCTTCATGGGTTGCCATTCAAATAATACCGCGCTGATAGAAATTCCAAACATTTCAGATGAAGATTTGAAGTTCTATTTCCAAGAAGGTTTTTGGATTAACGTAAAAGCGTATTCGCATCGCGGCGAAGGTGCGGTTATCCCTTTCCGAGCACAATTACAGCACCGCTTGGGTGATCCATACCCGTTACTGGTGCTGAGTTTGCCAAATACCATGCAAGTGTATCAACTAAGAAAAGAAGTGCGTTACGAAGTAAATTTACGTTCTCGACTTCAGTTTGAACAGTACCGAGCTGAGTGTGAAATACGCGACCTATCAAAGAGTGGTTGCCGTTTTGTAACTTCACCAATGAGTCGAACACTTCAAGTCGGAGATCAGATTACGTTAGATATCACCATGCCAGGAAATGGACGTCTGCTTGCACCATTAAAAGGGAAAATTTGTAATCTGCAAAAATCGGTGCATTACGCGCGTTACGGCGTGGAATTTGATGACTTTGGCAAAGCAAACGCTAAGAACTTATTAAGCCACCTAAAATTTGATGGTACCAAGCTAAAGCTGAAAGGCTAACGCAAAGCTTCTGTTCTGAATTTTAACGTTACAATGGAAAAACCCCTTACCATCTGGCAAGGGGTTCTAAACAACTAAAAATAAGGCAGTATATTTTCAGTCATATTCGACTTAGAAATCGTAGCGTAGGCCTAGTGCTAGCTCGTCTTTCTCTTCAGTACCTTTGCTGTCCATTAGGTCGAAGTTGTATGACGCGTAGCCACGGAAGTTAGGCTTGAAGTAGTAAGTTACGTCAACCGCTAGGTTATCGACGCTGTCGTCGTTATCTTGCTCTGCTTTGTTGTACGTAGAAGTGAACACTGTTTGGCCCATTGTGTAAGCTACTGCTAGCTCATAACCTTTGTAGTCAACATCACCAGAAGCAGGAGCCACATTAGCATCTTGATCTAGGTTATCACCACCAGTGTAAAGACCAGAAACGTAGAAGTTACCAACAGTGTAAGCAGCCGCTAGCATGAACTCGTCACCTTCGTTCTGATCTGCGTAGCCAGCACCAACTTCGAAACCAGTGTCAGCAAATGCGTAGATTGCTGATAGAGAGAAGCCATCTTCATCGTTATCACCAAAGCCATTCGCTTCTTCAGTACGGTCAGCAAAACGGTAGCTTGCACGCAATGCTAGTTGCTCGAACTGACCAGCGTAAGAAACCATGTTGTCTGTACGATCAGCCACTGCTAGTTTGTATGCTGCAGTATTGCCGTGGTAAGCCATGATATCTGTAAAATCAGTGATTACACCTAGTGCACCATCGTTTTTACCGTAAGTGATTTCACCGTACTTGCCACCAAGACCTGCGTAAGCATAACGAGTGTCGAGTTCACTGTTGCTCTCACCTTTTGCGTTTTCGTCCACAGCGCCCTTTTCATTTGTGCGGAATTCACCTTCCCAAAAACCAACACCGTATAGGCTGTCGTTGATTTCCTGTTTGCCTAGGAAGTTAAGACGGATACGAGAAGCATCTTCTGCTTTGCCATCCATCATAGAAAGACGCGCTTCAGCACGGCCGCCCATGTTTAGTGAAGTACCGTCTTGGTTGTATAGTTCTGAAGCAACAACTTGAGATCCAGATGCTAACAGTGCCACTGCTACAGCTAATGTTTTCAATTTCATTTTAATTTTCCATATCTTTGTTTTTAGTTGTTTCCTCACCAGAAAACAGGACATTTCTGTACCAACGAGAAAACGGACGGCATAGTAGCAGCCTCGACTTATAGCGCAACAAGTTGAATAGACAGGATATATAGAAGAAAACACCATGCGAGATGGCAATATGAATACAGCAAAACCATCAAGTTAGCGGATAGATAGGAAAATGTGTGTGTGTCAAAAAAATTTTGACGCAAAAAACACACTCAAAAGATTTACAAATGTGACATAAGTCACACACAATTTCATGTAAACATCTGACTTATATGATGTTAATCATATCAATATTGAATTAAAGGTAAAAAAAATCCCCAAGCCAACGCTCAGGGATTCTTTTCGATCAGTCGATGTTTATCACTTACCGCTTTTTATTAAAGCTTGAAGAAGCTCAACTGTTCTTTTTGCTTTTCAGCGAGGTGAGAAAGCTCTGTACTTGCGCTCGCGCTTTGGCTGATGCCTGCTACGTTTTGGTTCACAAGCTCAGACATGTTTACCACGTTGCGGTTGATGTCTTGAGTCACCTGAGACTGTTCTTCTGCCGCTGTTGCCACTTGCGTATTTGAATCGTTGATGTTGGCAACAGATTCTGTAATACCAATCAACGCATCATTCGCTTGCTGCGTTAGTTCATTGTTGCGGTTTAGCATTTCTAAGCTCACCTGCATACTGTCATTTGCAAGGCCAGACTGTGCTTGAAGCTCTTCAATGATAGAAGAGATTTCTTGCGTTGAATCTTGAGTGCGCGCTGCCAGCATACGAACTTCGTCTGCTACAACAGCAAAACCACGACCAGATTCACCAGCACGTGCTGCTTCAATCGCCGCATTCAGTGCTAGAAGGTTAGTTTGCTCAGATACGCCACGAATCACTTCAATAACATCGTTGATTTGAACCGATTGCTCTTTCAGACGAAGAACCACTTGCGCCGCATCGTTAAGTGCTTGAGACATTTGATCGCTTGCTTGTGCACTCTCTTGGAAGATCGTTAGGCCAGATTGCGCTAGACCATCCGCTTCACGAGCTGTCGCATCTGCTGATGTAGCATTATCGCTAACGTTGTTTGCCGTGCTTGCAAGCTCATTAACAGCGGATGCAACTTGTTCGATTTCCGCCAGTTCTTGCTGCGCATTGGCTTCAGCTTGCGTCATTACCGCCGCAAGTTCAGTTGAAGCAGACGCGACTTCTTCGCTAATACGCATCAATTGATCAACCGTATCATGAAGCTGTTTCGCTGTTTGGTTAACGTCTTTGCTTAGCTGAGCGATCTCGTTGTCACCATCAATGTCTGCACGTACTGACAGATCACCACCCGCGAGTTTACGCATCACTTCTTGTAGTTTTTGGATTGGCGTAACAATCATGCCTGACAAGAACCACGCGCCTAGCAAGGAGAAGGCAAAAACAGCAATCACTGACATCATTGCGTTGTTTTGTACGCGAACGTGTTCACGAGCACTTGCTTCTGTCGCTTGTGTTGCAATTTGGTTTACGCGTTGAGACAGCGCATTGATCGTTGCAACCATTTCATTACCGACACGACGGTAACCAGAAATAAAGTTTGTGTATTCGCCATCAGAGACCAAGCCACGATCATGACGATTGAAGAACTCAACCGCACGAGTTGAATAGTCGATGTATGTATCGATGCTTTGGCGTACTTTTTCCGCTTCTGATGCAAAAGTGCCACGCGCATCAATCTTGTCGATATCCATATCAATGGCTTTCGCGCCTGCTTTAAGATCAGCAAGGAAGGCATCACGACGAGACGCATCATAAATCGCGTAAACCGCGCTAATACGTAGTGGGTAAACTTGGTCGTCAATTTGAGCCAGTGTGTCTTTATAGAACACGAGCGATTCGGAGTTAGAAGCAACCAATTCTTGCTCTGCTTCTAGATTGTTTTGCGTGATCCACAATGCAATAAACAAAGTGATCGCGGTGAATAGAACTGGAACCAAAATTTGCGTTCGAACCGACAAATTTTTCAGGGATAGCTGCATGAGTGACCTCAGGTATTTGCGTGTGGCTTCCTTGCGATGGGATTATTCCCAGACGAATAGACAAGGGGGCAAATACTAGAGGTAGATCACATTTTTGTCCAGAACGAAAAGTCATCAATTTCATAACGTTAGTGACAATATCCCGTCAACTGCGACGGGATATTGTCGTTATGACAAATTATGAAAACTTGTACGCTTTTTTATCAGCTTTTACGCCAATGAGTGCTTATTTTCTAAGCGCATTCAACTTAGCTTGTGCCAACCCGAAGATGGTGTCGATTGGGTATGTACCTTCGTCGGTTGCTTCACCAGCCGCTTTGCCTGTGAATAACTCTATTGCTTCCGTTACGTGGTCGATAGCCCAAATATGGAAATCCCCCTTCTCTACTGCTTTCACTATATCTGGACGAAGCATAAGGTTGTGCACATTTGAACGCGGAATAATCACCCCTTGCCCCTCGTGACGGCCTTTGATAACACAAACATCGTAGAAGCCTTCGATCTTCTCGTTCACACCACCGATAGGTTGTGACTCACCAAACTGGTTCATTGAACCGGTAATCGCAATATCCTGACGGTTTGGTTGTTTCGAGAACGCAGAAACGACAGCACAGAACTCAGCCATACTCGCACTGTCTCCGTCCACACCACCATACGATTGTTCGAAGGTGATGGTGGTCGTTAGTGGAACACGAGCGGTTTTGCCAAATACAGAAGATAAGTAAGCCGACAGAATCATCACGCCTTTAGAGTGGATGCTGCCACCCAAATCAACGCTGCGCTCGATATCAATCACATCACCGTCACCGAAACACGTGGTTGCCGTAATTCGGTTTGGCGCACCAAACATGTGGTCACTGGTACTTAATACAGAGAGCGCATTCACTTGGCCCACAGCCATGCCTTCGGTGCGAATCAAGGTAGTACCATTGACGAAGGTTTCCATCACGCTATCTTGTAAGCGACTGACACGCATTTCTTGATTGCTCAGCGCCTCTTCCACGTGTCCGATGCGAATCATGTTCGAGTTCGCTTGGCGAGCCACGTAGTTAGATTCACGCAGCAAGTTGGCAATATTCGCAGAGTGCAGTGACAGTTTCGTTTGGTCACCTGATAAGCGAGAACTGTATTCGATAATGCGTGCAATGGCTTTCTTATCGCAATGCAACATGTTGTTGTCGTTCACGACACTTGAGATAAAACGCGCGTACTGCAGCTCTGAGTCAGGTGTACGCTTCATCTCATCTTCAAAGTCTGCTGTTACTCTAAACAACTCCCCAAACTCCGGATCATAATGCTGGAGCAACTGGTAAGTGCGGTAATCACCAAACAGGATTATCTTTATATCAAGAGGGATCGGTTCTGGATCGAGAGACACCGCACCAGTTAGCGTTACCTCTTTCTCTAAAGAGGTAAAACTTAACTGACGCGAACGCAACGCTCGTTTGAGACCATCCCAGACGTAAGGCTGCTCAAGTACTTTTTGTGCATCCATCAAAAGAACGCCACCGTTGGCTTTATGTAGACTGCCCGCTCGAATTAACGAGAAATCAGTAAATACTGTGCCTTTAAAAGTTGCGGTTTCAATCGAGCCAAACAGAGAGTGATAGTTCGGGTTTTCTTCCACCACAATTGGAAATTCACACTTGCTGCGATTGACCAACACATTCACTTTGTAACGACGTGGTAACTTCTTATCTAAAGAAGCTGTGGCAATCTCACCTTGCTCTCCACTCTGCTCCAAGAAAATATCAGCATTTTCAACGATGTCTTTTTGCAGATCAGTGAGATACGTTTTGATCTCAGAGTACTCCGCATAATCCACTTTCAACTGTTTGATGAAGTGGGTAATTACATCCAGCGTGACATCATCATTGAGCTTTTTGATCTTTTCACTGAACGACTCTTCCCACTCGGTCAACTCACGAATCATGTTACGTAGGCTGACCTCTAGTTCATCAATGCTACTGGAGAAGTATTCTTGCTCTTTCTTACTCAGAGCATCAAACGTCTCTTCGGTATGCAACTCTTCGCCATCCATCGCGACGAACTGGTAATCACCTTGAGTCGTTATCGTTAAGCTAATGCCTTTTTCTTTTGCTTCTTTACTGATGCTGTCCAATTCAAGCTGTTGCTTGTTCGCCAATTGGTTTTTTAGGCGATCGGCACGGCTGTAGTACATCTCGTTATCGAATGCTAAAGGCAGTGCGTTCAGCAACTTCCCCATCAACTTTTCAATATCAGCTTTCAGTTTGTTACCGATACCGCAAGGTAACTTGAGGACTTTGGGAACACGTGTGTCTTCAAAGTTCGCCACGTAGCACCAATCAAACAGTGCCGCTTCATCATGTTGATGACGATTTAAATAGCGCAGAATCATGGTGCGCTTGCCCAGACCATTCTGACCAATAGCGTAGATGTTGTACCCTTTCTCCTTGATTGACATCGCGAACTCGACCGCCTTTTGAGCGCGCTCTTGTCCAACGATTTCATCAATCGGAGGCAATTCCTTGGTCGACTTACATGGCATATTCTCTAGATCCGCTACAGAATACAGCTGTTTAGGTTCCAATCTTTGTACTGCCATACTCGCCTCCTTTTTCTTATTGTCGTTACCTCAGTGTAGAGATTATTTGTTTAAAATTAAGTGATTTATCTTCCACACCAGTTCGTTTGGACATTTTACGAGCAGTCACTCAGCAACAAAATGAAAACAAGTCGCACTTGCAATTGATAATAATTTTCATTTAATATCTCTTCAAATTGAATTTTGCGGAGATGAACATGAATATTGAGCAATGCTGGATGCGCTATTTGAAAGCAGAGCAATTGATGGAGCAAGGACATTGGCCTGAAGCTCACCGTCTATATGAAGACGTGCTCAATCATCTACCTAACCATATTCAATCCGCACTCGACAATGAACAAACCAAACCGTGTCAGTTCGTTTGTTTGATAAGTGGTTTGCGTGATGCAAGCGTCGCGCAATCAGAGATTCTAAACAAACTGGGCTTGCATCAAGAAGCGTTCGCTGCACTCAATCAATCCTATGCTCTATTTCAGTTCTTACAGCTCGAAAGCCATGATCTAATTTGCCGTGTAAGCCAATTGCTTAGTAAACAAAGTGAAGACTTGTTAGCGCACATGGCCGCATTTTGCTCTGCACAGCGCAATGCGCAATGGATGATTGAATTAGACCATGTCACACGAGCTCATGAGCAGTTCTTATATCTACAAGCGATGACCTCAGCAGAAGCGGGAGCATCTCAGCTATATAACTAAACCGTACCGCATAATTAAAGCCGCACTGTATGAACAGCAAGTAAGGCAATACATAACAACTCGATACACAAGGAAACGTGATGTCCGCACAAACCATTCTTTCGGTGAAAAACCTGTCTGTCAGCTTTACGACAAACGATGGTATCGTCGATGCAGTAAAGAATGTGAGCTTCGACTTACAAGCAGGAGAAACACTGTCTATCGTTGGTGAATCAGGCTCAGGCAAATCTGTCTCAACCAATGCGTTGATGAGGTTGCTGCCAGATAATGCCATTTTGCATAATGACGCTTCTATCGTCTTTGAAGGCGAATCAATCCTAGAGAAAACCGAACGCCAAATGCAAAGCATCCGTGGCGATCGCATTGGTATGATTTTCCAAGAGCCAATGACGTCTCTAAACCCATACATGCGTGTCGGTATTCAAGTGGCGGAAGCCATTATGTGTCATCGTCCAGTGAGTAAGAAACAAGCGAAAGACAAGGTGCTTGAGTTGTTTGACTTGGTGCATTTACCAAATCCTCAACAAGCTTACACTAAGTATCCGCACGAATTCTCTGGTGGTCAGTTGCAACGCATCATGATTGCCATGGCTTTAATCAACGAGCCAGACATTCTGATTGCCGATGAGCCAACCACGGCGCTAGACGTTACCGTTCAGGCAGAAGTGCTTTATCTGATCAAAGAGATCCAAGCCAAGATGGGCATGGCGATTTTGTTCATCACTCACGACTTAGGCGTAGTGAAACACTTTGCTGACCGAGTATTGGTGATGTGTAAAGGTGAAGTGGTCGAAGAAGGCATCACAGAAGCACTCTTCTCCGAACCGCAGCATGATTACACCATGATGCTGATTAACTCGATTCCTAAAGGCAGCAAAGACCCGATTGAAGAAAACGCCGCTGAACTTCTTAAAGCCGATGATATCCGAGTTAAATTCCTTGTTAAGCAGCACTTCATCGCCAGCAAGAACGAGTATTTTGAGGCAGTTAAAGGCATCTCATTAGAGTTAAAACAAGGCGAAACGCTTGGTATTGTTGGTGAATCGGGTTCCGGTAAATCAACACTAGGACGAGCTTTGATTGGTTTGTTGCCATCAAGTGGCAAGATTCAATTCAAAGGACAAGATCTTTCCCTACTTACTGCCAAACAGCGTTTTGAGTTAAAGAAAGACGTACAAATGGTGTTCCAAGACCCTTACGGCTCGCTTTCTCCTCGCATGACGGTCGGTGACATCATCACTGAAGGTCTCACTGTGCATCAACCTCAAATGAGCAAAGCAGAACGAATGCAAAAAGCACGTGATGTTCTGCGAGAGGTGCGCTTAGATCCAGCATCTATTAACCGTTACCCGCACGAGTTTTCTGGTGGTCAGCGTCAACGTATCGCGATTGCACGTGCGTTAATTCTTGAGCCTTCTTTCATTTTGCTTGATGAGCCAACCTCTGCTCTCGACCGCTCTGTTCAGTTGACCGTCATTGATCTTCTGAAAGATCTGCAGAAGAAACACAACATCGGCTTCTTGTTTATTAGCCACGATCTCTCTGTAGTCAAAGCGCTGTCGGACCGTGTTCTGGTGATGCAAAAGGGTGAAGTCATGGAGCAAGGAACGGCAGAAGAAATCTTCCATAATCCGAAAAGCGATTACACAAGAAAACTGATTGATGCCTCATTTGACCTTGAAAACAATGAAAATCAAGACGATGCAGCCTAGATTCATCACAGTTTCATATTCTTAAACTAGGATTAAAGTATGGTGAATTTTTCGCCATAACTACGAAAAATGGTATAGCTGCCATTCGGTTTGGCCGCCGAGACTGGTTGGTTCAAAGTTAGGCTTAGTCACCCTAGCGATCACATTGAGTTCCCCCAACCATGAAAAATGCCGCGATGGATGTCGCGGCATTTTTTATTATGTTGAGTCTGCGCTTGGTATTAAATATCGAGCGTTTCGATACCCATGTTATGTAATGCAAACGCGTAAACATCGGTAGTCAGGTCGATTTGTTTGCTCAGCGGCATCCCCGCGCCATGGCCGGCATTCACATCGATACGAATCAGCACCGGATTGTCTCCTTGATGCTTCTCTTGCAGCTCAGAGATAAATTTGTATGAGTGAGCGGGAACGACTCGGTCATCATGATCCGCAGTCGTGACAAGCGTTGCTGGGTATGCCACGCCCTCTTTCACATTATGCACAGGCGAATAGTCTAGGATGTATTTAAACATCGCTTCACTTTGCTCAGAGGTACCAAAATCATACTTCCAACCTTCACCAGAGGTAAAGGTGTGGTAGCGAAGCATGTCTAATACGCCAACCGCAGGTATCGCCACTTTAAACAGCTCTGGACGCTGAGTCATACACGCACCAACCAACAAGCCGCCATTCGAACCACCACGAATAGCAAGGCGCTCTGAGCTCGTATAGTCGTGCTCAATCAAGTATTCCGCCGCAGCAATAAAGTCATCAAACACGTTTTGCTTTTGTTGCTGAGTACCCGCATTGTGCCAAGCTTTACCATATTCGCCGCCACCCCGCATATTTGCCACCGCGTAAATGCCACCAAGTTCTAACCAGTTCGCGACATTACCTGAGAACATCGACGTCAAACTGATATTGAAACCACCATAGCCATACAGCATGGTTGGCGCTGTACCATCTAGCTTTGTGCCTTTCTTATACGAGATAATCATCGGCACTTTCGTCCCGTCTTTCGAGGTGTAGAACACTTGCTGAGACTCGTATTCTTTACGGTCGAACGGTGCTTTCGATTCTTTATAAAGTACTGACTCACCGCTTTCTACATCAAAAGAGAAGATGGTTGGTGGTGTCACGTAGTTAGTAAAGGTGTAATAAAGCGTCTTATCTTCTGCTTTGCCCTGCAAGCCATATACGGTGCCTTGGTCAGGTAGAGTAACTTCACGTACTAACTCACCTTGATAAGTAAACTGCTGAACTTTAGACAAAACGTCGACCATGTAAGTCGCAAACAAGTAACCACCACCTTTGCTGATATCCAGTGGCTGTTCCTGCTCGGCAATGATCTCTTCCCATTGTTGAGTCTGGGTGTGGTAACCAACCACCTTACCGTTAGGCGCATCTAAGTTGGTATAGAAGATTAAGGTGTTATCTTGGTTATCAATCAGATGTGTATCACCATCGGTTGTATCTCGAAGCGTGATTACGTCTTGCTCTTCTGAAGCGAGATCCACATAAAACAGCCTGTTACCCGACGTTGATTCCGCACCTGTGATAATCAAGAAACGATCGTCTTTGGTTGTCACTCCTGATACATAGCGGTGCTTTTGTGAGTCCGATGCCCCAAATACAACTTTATCTTCTGTCTGCGGCGTGCCTAACGCATGGTAGTAAAGCTTGTGTTGCTCAGTACGAGCCGAAAGCTCACTACCCTTTGGTTTGTCATAGCTCGCATAGTAAAAGCCCTTGTTACCAAGCCAAGAAATTGTCGTGAACTTAGCGTCGACAATTTCAGGCTCAAGCTGTTCTTTGGTGTCTACATTAATGACGAAGATCTTACGCCAGTCGCTGCCACCCTCAGAGATAGAATACGCGACAAGAGAATCATCTTTAGAGAACTTCACTTCACCAAGTGATGTTGTTCCTTCTTCTGAAAAGGTATTCGGGTCTAGGAAGATTTCCGCTTCTTCATCCCCCTTTTGGCGGTATAAAACGCTCTGGTTCTGCAAGCCATCGTTTTTGTAGAAGTAAGTGTATTCACCATGAACAAAAGGTTGAGAGTACTTTTCGTAATTCTGACTGCTCGCAACTAAATCGCGAATTTGTTGGCGAAAAGGAATCTGACCTAGGTAATCAAAGGTCACTGAGTTTTGTCCTGAAACCCACTCTGCGGTTTCTTGGCTAAGGTCATCCTCTAACCAACGATATGGGTCTGCAATATCGTGACCAAAATAAGTGTCGACGACAGAATCTTTACGAGTTTTTGGGTAATGCATAACGTCCGTGTTACTCCGTTTGAAGTTAAGTGTTTTGTTTTATTATTTTGTTGAGATTTATTCTCAATACCTACCTTAGGGCTCAGGTATAGAATTTCAACCAATAGATTGAAACATTTCTTGTATTTATGAACTAATTAAAAGTAATGCGAAATAGTGAGGTATCGCTCTCGAATGTGCTCAATCAAGAGTTTTACTTTGTTCGGAGGTTGACGAGTAAATGGATAAACTGCGTAGATACCCAGCTTTTTACCGACTAATTCAGGGAAAATATCCACCAGCTCACCACTGCGAATGTCGTGATAAACCAAGCAACGTGGTACGTAGGCGATACCATGCCCACCTAGGGCTGCTTTTCTTAGTGCAGTAGCGTTATCCGTAGAAAAGCTACCCGACACTTTGACGATGTAGTCCCCTTGTTTACCTTTGAACTGCCAATCGGTAGCACCGGTAGTTTGATAGGCGTATTGCAAACAGTTGTGTGCGGTTAGGTCGATAGGCTCAATCGGTTTGCCATTCTTCGCGATGTAAGAGGGCGAGGCACAAACCACCCATTGTGAGTCCAAAATATGTCGCGCAATCAGGCTAGAATCTTCGAGATAACCAGTGCGAATCACTAAGTCATATCCACACTCCACCAAATCCACAAAACGATTATCCAATGACATGTCGACCGTTAAGCCTGGGTGCATATTACAAAACTCAGCGACCGCGTCCGCTAAAATCAAATCACCCGAGATAGTCGGTACCGACATTTTGATATGGCCACTAACATTCTCACCAAAGCCTGAAACTGCATCCATAGCCTCTTGAGTGGCTTGCTTCACATTTTTAGCACTGTGTAACAAAACCTTTCCCGCTTCGGTCAGGGTCAATTTACGTGTTGTTCGATATAATAGCTGAGCACCAATTTCTTCTTCTAGCCGAGCAATCCTCTTACTAACTACTGAATTTGTAAGGTTATTTTCTTCCGCCACCTTACTAAAGCTACCCATTTCTATCACCTGAGAGAACAGGATTAGGTCATCTGCACGCATCGATTATGTCACTTTTGGAATAAATTAATTTCATTATTTCCCTATATCTATAAAAAATAAAGGGGTAAATTCACGCCAAATTAACAAAACCATTACAACAAAAATCATCTCTACAGCATAAAGCCGTTCGAGAAGTCAGCGTACGAGGATGTACCAATGAGTGAAACCCTACTTGCCCTTGTGGCGTTTTCGCCAATTGTTGTCGCCGCCATATTATTGGTTGGTCTCAACTGGCCTGCGAAAAAAGCCATGCCCGTTGCGTTCGGAATAACCGTCGCTATCGCCCTAATGTTTTGGGATATGTCAGCTACTCGCGTACTGGCGTCTGTCTTCCAAGGATTAGGTATTACTGTCTCTGTTCTATGGATCGTGTTTGGTGCCATCTTCTTGCTCAACACTTTAAAACACACCGGCGCGATCACCACTATCCGTAACGGATTCACCGATATTTCAGCCGATCGTCGTGTACAAGCCATCATTATTGCTTGGTGTTTTGGCTCCTTTATTGAAGGCGCATCAGGCTTCGGTACACCTGCTGCTATCGCCGCTCCTCTATTGGTAGCCATTGGCTTCCCCGCACTTGCAGCAGTACTGATGGGCATGATGATCCAATCTACGCCAGTATCCTTCGGTGCGGTTGGCACACCAATCATTGTCGGCGTGAACAAAGGCTTAGATACACACAATATTGGTGAAGCACTGGTTGCTCATGGCTCAACATGGGACGCGTACCTACAGCAAATCACAGCAAGTGTGGCAATGATTCACGCAACGGTTGGCACTATGATTCCAGTGCTAATGGCGATGATGCTGACGCGCTTCTTCGGTAAGAATAAGAGCTGGAGCGAAGGTCTAGACATCCTACCTTTCGCGCTGTTCGCAGGTGTTGCCTTTACCGTGCCTTACGCACTAACAGGCGTATTCCTAGGTGCTGAGTTCCCGTCATTAATCGGTGGTCTAGTTGGTCTGGCGATTGTAGTGACTGCGGCGAAGAAAGGTTTCCTCGTTCCAAAAACCAAGTGGGACTTCGAAAGCGAAGATAAGTGGCCAGCAGAATGGCTAGGTTCTCTAAAGATCAATCTTGATGACAACCCAGGCAAACCAATGAGCCTAACCAAGGCTTGGGCACCTTACGTGATGCTAGCAGTTATCCTAGTAGCAAGCCGCGTAAGCCCTGAATTCAAAGGTCTGCTTAAAAGTGTAAGCCTATCGTTTGGTAATATTCTTGGCGAAACGGGTATCAGCACAGCAATTCAACCTTTATACCTTCCGGGTGGCATCTTAGTCTTCGTAGCGTTACTGGCGGTTCTTCTGCAAGGTGGCGGCGCTAAGTCATTAGGCAAAGCATTTGGCGAATCAAGTAAGACGTTAATCGGCGCAGGTTTCGTTCTTGTGTTCACCATCCCTATGGTTCGTATTTTTATTAACTCAGGAGTCAACGGCGCCGAGCTAGCAAGTATGCCTGTAACGACGGCGAACTTTGCAGCAGACCTCGTTGGCTCAGCATTCCCGGCGTTGAGTGCTACTGTTGGTGCCCTTGGTGCATTCATCGCCGGCTCTAATACCGTGTCGAACATGATGTTCAGCCAGTTCCAGTTCGAAGTGGCACAGACACTGACTATCTCAAGTGCCATTGTGGTTGCCCTTCAAGCGGTTGGCGCTGCTGCCGGTAACATGATTGCTATCCACAATGTAGTGGCTGCCTCTGCAACGGTCGGCCTACTAGGACGTGAAGGCGCAACACTGCGTAAAACCATAATCCCAACATTCTACTATCTTGTTGTGACAGGCATCATCGGTTTGATTCTGATTTACGGATTCCAACTGACCGACGCCTTAATGAAGTAACACTTACGCAGGGTTTCCCCGCCCTGCACTTTCTCTGGCACAGCGGTCAGCACTACTACCCCGACACTTTTGATGTGGCTTGCTGCATCAATCCCCCGACCGATGTGCCAGTCTTTTTCAGTGCAGATAATTGATTGTTCTGTGTATGGAATGTCTCACAGCTCAATCACTTATCTATACTCTATTCTGATGTCGACTGCCGAAAGGATGGCAGCCAGTGAAACACTGACAGAGCAGGTGCTCATTGACTCAGGACGCAATCTTAGAATAACAGCCAGGACACACGAATATGATTATCTCTGCTTCTACAGATTATCGCGCTGCTGCGAAAGCCAAGCTACCTCCATTCCTTTTTCATTACATTGATGGCGGTTCATACGATGAGCGCACGCTAAAGCGCAACACTGATGACCTGGGTGACGTTGCATTGCGTCAACGTGTTCTGCGCGATATGAGCGATCTAAGCCTAGAAACGGAAATCTTCGGCGAGAAGTTGGCAATGCCAATCGCGCTAGCGCCTGTTGGTCTGACCGGCATGTACGCGCGACGTGGTGAGGTTCAAGCAGCAAAAGCGGCAGAAAAGAAAGGCATTCCTTTCACCATGTCGACCGTATCCGTTTGCCCTATTGAAGAAGTGGCACCTGCGATTGAACGCCCAATGTGGTTTCAGCTGTATGTTCTAAAAGACCGTGGCTTTATGAAGAACGTACTTGAGCGCGCGAAAGCCGCTGGCGTAACAACACTGGTCTTCACTGTGGATATGCCCGTGCCGGGGGCTCGTTACCGTGACATGCACTCTGGTATGAGTGGCCCCAATGCCGCAATGCGCCGAGTATTCCAAGCCATGCGTCACCCAAGTTGGGCGTTGGATGTCGGTGTATTAGGTAAACCTCACGACTTAGGCAATATCTCCACTTACCGTGGCGAACCAACTAAGTTGGAAGACTACATTGGCTGGCTGGGCGCAAACTTCGACCCTTCTATCTCTTGGAAAGATCTAGAGTGGATTCGAGACTTTTGGGATGGCCCGATGGTCATCAAAGGCATCCTAGACGAAGAAGATGCAAAAGACGCGGTTCGTTTCGGTGCCGATGGTATCGTGGTATCTAACCACGGTGGTCGCCAGCTTGATGGCGTGCTTTCAACAGCAAAAGCGCTGCCAAGCATTGCAGATGCCGTAAAAGGCGACCTAAAGATTTTCGTCGATTCAGGTATTCGTACTGGTTTGGATGTCGTGCGCATGCTGGCACTTGGTGCAGACTGTACGCTACTTGGTCGCTCTTTTGTTTACGCACTAGCTGCTCAAGGCGGTGCTGGCGTAGAGAACTTGCTTGACCTTTACGACAAGGAAATGCGCGTCGCAATGACGCTTACAGGAGCGAAAACCATCTCTGACTTATCGCGTGATTCTTTGGTGAAGATTCCCTAGGCAGAACGCCCTAAACCATGTTCATACAAAAAGTGACAGTCTATTGTGCTGTCACTTTTTCACTGCATTCGGCGTTACGCCATTCTTAACACAGGCTCGAACTCGGCTTGTTCCTCCGAAAGAAACAATCGAATCGCATGGCATTTCTCACCCATTAACCCAAATCGTTGTGGGCACGTTTCCGTATAAAAACCAAAGCAAGTCGCACCTGCGGCATCCGCTAAATGCAGCGGCCCAGTATCACAACAAAGAAAGCCATCGAGGTAGCGCAACGTCGCACCCAATTGGCGCAGATCTTTGCATGCCAAGGTTCGGGAGCCTTTTAATAGCGGTTGCTGAATATCCGGGCTTAGCACTTCCACCCAATTAACGCTCTGTCCTTGCTTGCGTTCAAATTCAGCCAGAATGGTTAGCCAAGCATGGTCACTGAGCTTTTTCTTGCCTCGCGCACCACGGAAGAAAGCAAATGTTGGCTTGCCTTCTTCGCGTAATTTACGTGCTTGCTGAATACCAGAGGAAAGCTCTTTTGAATCAAGCACAATATGATGATCCAAGGCGTTATCAAGCTCATGTCCCATCGCTTCAAGGATAGAAAGTGGCTTGTAGGCACCATGACGAAAAGGCGAATCGGAGACCGAGGAATGAGTAAATACTTGCTCTGTTTTAACTTTCTTAAAAGCGATCTTGTTCTTCGCGGGAATAACAGCGGAAAGAAAAGTGTCACACGCGCCCGCAGTCGGTGCGAACAACAAATCATATTTCTCTCGCTTTAACAGACGGATGGTCGCAAGTGCTTTATCTGGCGATTTGAATGACAAGTTAGAGTAATGAATCTGATTGACGCCAAGATTCTTAAAAACTTCACCTTGCCAAGACGAATTCAACAATAGATCAACTTTCGTATTTGGGTATAAACGCAGAACCTGATGAACAAACGGAAGCAGGAAGTACATATTTCCGATACGACTGTTGTTTCTCACGATCAAAATACGTTTCACCTGATCGTGGGGCATTGGGTCGTGAACAGTGAGAGAGTCGTCATTCAACCAACCTGCAAGTTTAGGCTCAAGTTGGTGCGTCAAACGACGACGTTGTTTATCGAAATTACGGAGAAAAGTCTTCACAGCCATTCCTTTCATTCAAAGGGACATCATGGCTGCTAGTTTTATCAGTAGAGATGTGAATAAATTGTCTACGACAAAAAATACACGGATGGGATCGGTTAGTTCACCGTGTGTTCGTA
This sequence comes from Vibrio sp. 10N.222.52.B12, assembly GCF_002875385.1. Lineage (NCBI taxonomy): Bacteria > Pseudomonadati > Pseudomonadota > Gammaproteobacteria > Vibrionales > Vibrionaceae > Vibrio > Vibrio sp. 10N.222.52.B12. The sequence continues at coordinate 200,770 of NZ_MDAW01000110.1, forward strand.
CTCGATCACAACTTGGTTGCCTTCAATGAAGACATTACGGATTTCACCATCTACAGTGATACGGTTTTGTAGGTACACGGAACCTGAAGAAGAAATATCGCGTTTGCTCATAGATGGAATCACTTGACCAGGACGAACGTGCAATTGTTCGCAAAGTTGCTTCACGAAGCCAAGTGTTAGCGGAGCATTCCCACGTAACAATGCAGAGAACTCATGCAAGCTTAAACCTAGGCGCTTTGCCATCTCCATTTGGGTGAGGTGCATTTTTGCTTTTTGCGACATCCAAATGTCGTAGAGCGCATTTCTATCTAGCTCTGTGAATTCCATGGTTTATCTCCGTATGTCAAAGTGACATTAAAGTCTCATATTTGAGCTTGATAAATGTTAGCGATGAGTCAAAGAACCTACAATTGATGGTTCGAATGATAGCGCTTATCTTTCAAAGTTCGAGTTTCATCACACCATGTAGGTTGAACAGTACGAGTTTTACATTTCACCATACGTATCATCACCTTGTATTTACACATCAATCATTAACATCACTCTAAACACTCCTCTCATTAACAGCAGTGATAAGAAGACAAGAACGGATTATTCGAATCACATCATTTTGCTAGGGCGGAAACTCAAACTCTGCTACCTTTCACTCATTGTTCCAAAAAATGAAACTTTACTTATGCCACAGTGGTTTACAGAACTTCAAACTTACATCATGGCCCATCATCAAGACTGGAGCAGCAGCGTACTGTTCATTACGATTGCGAGCTTTTTTGCTTGGATTGCGTGGCGCGTATTGCATTCTCGATTAGCCATTTTGGTCGAGAAAACCCCCTTTCATTGGGATGACCTTTTATTAGAAGCACTCAAAACCCCCGTCAGTACCTTAATCTGGTGTTGGCCTGCGACAGTATCTTTGGGCATTGTTCTGCAAAGTGAGTTGGGGAATGAGTTCAACTGGCTCAGCACCCTCAAACTCATTCTTGTTATCAGCATCCTAGTTTGGATTGTGATGCGTCTTATCACCAACGTCGAAGACTACGTGCTGGAGCAGAAAACCCGTGACGAGACGACCGTACAAGCCGTCGCGAAAGTAGCTCGCCTATTCTTTATCGTCATCGGCGTATTGACTGTTATGCAGGCATTTGGCCTTAGCCTTTCTGGTTTACTGACCTTTGGTGGTGTCGGTGGTTTGATTGTCGGTTTGGCAGCCAAAGATCTTCTATCAAACTTCTTTGGTGGTTTGATGATTTACTTCGATCGTCCGTTTAAAGTTGGCGATTGGATCCGCTCTCCAGACCGTCAAATAGAAGGAACGGTGGAACGTATTGGATGGCGCATGACCAGCATTCGTACCTTCGATAAGCGACCTATCTATGTGCCTAACTCAGTATTTAGCAACATCGTGGTCGAAAACCCGTCTCGCATGTTGAACCGCCGAATCTTTGAGACAATTGGCCTGCGCTACGACGATGCAGACAAAGTACCAGTAATCATTGATGAAGTGCGCGAAATGTTGAAGAACCACAAAGACATCGATACGCGCCAGACACTTATCGTCAACTTCGATGCGTTTGGTGCATCTTCACTGAACTTCTTTATCTATACCTTCACCAAAACAGTGAACTGGGTTCGCTACCACGAAGTGAAGCAAGATGTGCTTTTGCAGGTCATGGCGATCATTAAGAAGCACGAAGCAGATATCGCATTCCCTACGCAAACACTTAAGCTTGACCCGATTCAAATGGCGAAAGCTCAAGCGCAAGACGACAGTGGTTTCTAATTTCAAAATACCAAACACAAAGCCCGCTAAATCAGCGGGCTTTTTTATGACTGGTCACTTCAACCATTATTGCTGCGCTAGAATCATTCGAGCGTTAAGCGGTTGGATTGGACGGTTGTTTTGCCCCATCGCTTTCGCAAACTCTTTCACCTGCTCTGGGGAGATGGTTTGTGTCTCTTTAATCACCAACCAACGCACACCTTCAGAACACGGTGGCGTGGTTAGAGAACCATTGAAGCGGTAGTAGTCTTTATCACTTGGGATTAGGGCATCAGCATCAAATGGGACTTGGATGGCTACATCCTGATCTTTAGTTGGGATGTTAGCGAGCAGCTTAGCTAGAGTTGGATTCGCGTCACCTAATTTAAAGAACACCGCCACAACAGCCAGATGGCCTGCTTTATCGGCATGCACAAAGTGTGCTTCTAGTGGGTATTCTTTACCATCTACATGGTTTTCAGATGGCGTATGGAAGTGGAATTGTTTTAACGTAAACTCTTTACCATCAATAGTGAGCGTGTTTTTGCCTTCTAAACTGGTCTGTAAAGTGTGGCCGTTATTCAGCAGTGAAATCGCCTTACCTTCGTAATCAAAATCCAGTTTTTCTAGCTTGGCTTCAGTCGCTGATTCAATATTAATCGGACTTTGGTTTTGACCTTTCGCACATTCAGAAGCGAACTCCCCCCAATTTGCAGGGCCGTGCTCACCCTCATACCCCCAGTTTGCCGCGTTTGCTGAGCCTGCAAATACCAATGCTAAACCAAGTGCTGTCAGTGACTTTCTCATTTTCATTTCCTTTTTTTGATTATTGATTAATGAACCGTTTTTATATACCTACGTTCATCGCATGCAGTATTAGCAAAGGAATGACAGAATTGGATTAGCTAGCACGGTGCAATCTATGTTTACCTGCTAATTTTGGAAATGATCTCTACATTTTATGTAATTGATAAGTCGACGATTAGAGAGCGTAAAGGTACGGCTACGTACAAAAATGTCACAGCAGAAGATCACCCTAACCTACGTTTAGAATACGTAAGAATATAAAATTACAACAGCGATTAAACCATTAAAACACCACTAGATATATAAATAACCTGAACTCGGGAT
>NZ_MDAW01000111.1:0-6928 GCF_002875385.1 Vibrio sp. 10N.222.52.B12
AGGCGCTGTGCGGTAGCTTTTATATTGCGTTACTCACACCTTAGCAAGGCGTTATAAGCCCTTAGGAGTAATATGATTCATACATTTGTACCAACACTAGAAAAGCCGAGTGATACATCATCGGCATGGTATAGAAATTTTCACAATTCGTTTTATGTATCGCAGTTAGTCAATAATGTCTTGCTATCGTACATGGATAGCTTTATTGAGATCGTAAAATTGGAAGAAATTATCATAACTAACCGTCAAGAGTTACTAAACAAAGGTGTTCTCTCATTCGATGATCGTTTTGATATAACCTATCTCGATAGGCCTAAAGCCTATAATTATGATGTTGAACAAGGTCTGAAAGAGCTAGTCGAAAAGTTTAGGGCTACAGCAAAAGAGCACCATCATATGCTCCATTGTATGGGAGTTGATATCGGCGGTTATATGGATAGAGAAATTGATATTTCGCTTAGTGAATTACAAAGCTCGATAGATGCGGAGGATTGGTATCGCGTTGTTAAGGGCTTTTTAAATGTTTGGGAGTTTCTATTTTTATTTAGTATTACTGAAAGTACATTGAAAACGATAGTTGGTGATTACAAATACAATACCACAGATTTGATTAGTAAAATCATAAAAATAAATAAGAAGATTGAACCAGAAATGTGTCAAAATCATAATATGAATAAACCATTTATGCTGAGTCTGTGGTCATTATATACATCACTGAGAAATGTATACTCTCATACGCATGGTGTTATTTCTATAGAGAATAAACAATCGTTAATTGTAAAAGGAAGTGCATTTAAAAATGAATTTGAAAAAGCATTTCATCAAGATATTATGCTCAGTACATTGATTGTTGATACGCAAGATATTTTTGATTTCGAAAATTTATCTATCAACAAGTTTTATCTTATTCCTGATCATGAGCTTAATATATTTAGAAATTTTGTTTCAGAATTAATGCTGGTATTGGATAGGTTTGAGAGTGAACCGGGCTTATAACAAAGCATTTAAGAGTGATTCGCAACGCTTGGCGTTTTCGCTTCGCTCAAGTATAGCCAAGCGTCGCTCACACCTTAATGCGGCGTTAGGGCTCAGGAGGAAACATGAGTGATATTGAAAAGGAAATGCCTGAATCTGGGAAAGGTAAAAAAGTAGCTAGAGGTGCGCTCCAAGCTGCGGGCGGCGTTGTTCCATTTGTTGGTGGCGTTTTTTCTGCGATTGCGGGAGCTTGGTCTGAAAATGAACAAGACAAGGTAAACAAATTCTTTCAGCACTGGGTCCAAATGTTAGAAGACGAGTTGAAGGAAAAAGAAGAAACCATTGTGGAAATCATGGCGCGCTTAGACTTGCAGGATCAGGCAATCTCCGAGCGTGTCGATAGCCGTTCTTATCAGTCTTTGGTCAAGAAAACATTTAGAGAGTGGTCTTGTGCTGAAAGTGAAGAAAAGCGCGAATATATCAGAAATATTCTAGCTAACGCTGCAAGTAGTACAGTTTCTAGCGATGACGTTATTCGAATGTTTATTGATTGGATCAACCAATATTCAGAAATGCATTTCCAAGTTATAGCCGCTATTTACAACAGTAATGGCATTACTAGAGGGCAGATTTGGACTAAGATTGGCAAAGGTATTGTTCGAGAAGATTCTGCTGACGCAGACCTATATAAACTTCTAATACGAGATTTAAGTACTGGGGGCGTTATTCGACAATACAGAGAAACGGATTATTTCGGAAATTTTGTACCTAAGACTCCGCAGCGTAGACCCAAAGGGAGTGGACCTAAACCTCCAGTATCAGCTTTTGATGACGTGGAAGGCTACGAGCTTACGGCTTTAGGTCAGCAATTTATTCACTATGCAATGACAGACCTACCTTTGAGAATTGAGTTCAACTCAACTGAGCCCTAACAAATTGCTTAAGAGTGATTCGTAACGCGTGGCATTTTTACTATGCGGTGGCTTATGGTGATTAAGGCGCTGTGCGGTAGCTTTTGTATTGCGTTACTCACACCTTAGCAAGGCGTTATGTTTACTTGCAATTCAAAGGCTTAAATTTCTTAGGCTCTAGTTCTTTGTCCCTCTGGCAATTCATCCCTAGTAGACTCAGCAAATCCGCATTGTTGGCCTAAGTTCTTGAATCACTTAGGCCGTAAAACATGCCAATGTTCGTGGGTTGCTTCATTGTCAGGTCGTGGCGGTTGGATTCTTTTATAACTGGCTCAAAGTCGCTTCTAGGTTCTTTACCAAGTAGCATTTCGGCTTGGCAGTAGCCTCGGCAATTCAGCATTGCTTTGCGCTTTGGTTGGAAAGAAAGGGCGCTGTTTGTCACTCAGTCGGGTTGCCTCATTGGGCAGGGAATTGGACTTACTTGTTTTAGGTTGGTCGCCTTTGGCGGCCAAGTCGGTTCTTGCCTTGTGGCTTAGCTCAGAAAACTGGTCTTAAATGGCAGTTCTTTCTCAATTAAATCATGCGTTTGTGGTAAAACATAACAATCTGTTTAAGAGTGATTCGCAACGCTTGGCATTTTTGCTATGCGTTGCGTTTTATGTTTAAGGTGGTATGCAGGAGCTTCGGTATTGCGTTGCTCACACCTTAACAGGGCGTTAGCAATATATATTAACAAAGGAGATAACATGGAAAATAGGAAAAGCTTTAAAATTGTTGCTAAAGCGAAGCGAGTACAATTTGAGTATTTTGCGGAGTTTGAAACTGAAGGAGTACCCAAATTTGAAGGCAAGGACGAAGTACTGATTCCTGGCGAACCGGACATAGAGGAAGTAAAAAGAAAATTAGAAGATGTGGTCTACAATAAGCTAATTTCTCACTTAGAGCGTAATAAGGCACCGAAAGATGTTGTTCTTCGAGAAGATCCAGTACTGACAATTTTGGAGTCATCTACTCTAAAAAATGAAATTACAACTATGCCTAAGTAAATATTGCTAACAAACTGTTTAAGAGTGATTCGCAACGCGTGGCATTTTCACTATGCGTTGCGTTTAGTGTTTAAGGTGGTATGCGGACGCGTCGGTATTGCGTTGCTCACACCTTAACAGGGCGTTATACATTTAGGTGATATAGTGGCAAAAAGAACATCAATTCCTAAAAAAGTTAAAGAAGTATTGAGAGAAGAAGTTGGTTTTGGGTGTCCGGTAAGAAATTGTGGAAATCCATATTTGGAATATCACCACTTTGATCCGCCTGTACACATAAAGCCTCATAACGACCCTCATGGCATGATTGCACTCTGCGCTCAGCATCATAAGAAAGCTGATGGTAGTGCATATACAAACGAGCAATTGCATGCTTTTAAAAAGAATAAGGTTAACTCCAAATATGTAAAAGGTAACCTCGAATGGCTTCGTCAGGATATGCTGTCCGTTGTAGGAGGAAATCTATATTATGAAACACCTGTGCCAGTTCAAATAGATGGTCATAAACTTGTTTCTTTTAAGCGTGATTCTGATGGCTACCAACGATTAAGCGTTAACATGTTGAGCCTTATGCCCGAAGAAAGACTGATAATCGATGAAAATTCATGGGAGAACATAGGTTCTCCCACAGACCTCCGTTCACCACCACAAGGCAAGGAACTCGAGGTTAGATATAGCAACGGTGATTACCTTTATCTTCGCTTTTTTGAAGTGGCAACAGCAGAAAAACTAAAAGCAAAGTATGCAATCGCAGATACTAGTGACTTTAATTTTCCCCTTACTGTCGTCGAGATCAATTTTGCGATTGGTGGCACTAACATTGATTTTTCCCATAGCGGTTCGCAAGTTATGGGTTTAAATGTATCTGCTAGCGTTGTGAGTCACTGTGGAGTCGGTTTTTCCATTGAAACTGGGATTAATTGGTTACAAAACCCTAAGTGGAAACTTGAACAAAAATATGAAATTGAAGATAGCAACGTAATTAGAGTCAGTTTCGGCAAGTAAATGTATAACAAACTGTTTAAGAGTGATTCGCAACGCTTGGCACTTTTACTATGCGTTGCGTTTAGTGTTTAAGGTGGTATGCGGGAGCTTTGGTATTGCGTTGCTCACACCTTAACAGGGCGTTAGCCTTCTCGGGTAAGTGTGTCTTTTGTTGCATAAAAATAAATTTACCAGATAAAATGCTTTAACTTTCCTAACCATTTAGCAAATATGAAATTAAGTCATACTAAACACAAAGAAATCATCGATAAGGTTGAGGCTTTAAAATACGATGGGTATCCATTGATCACCAAAGAACAAGAGTTGACGGATTTTCTCAACGAATTAATGCCTGATGTCGATGGTGATATCAAAGATCAGTTAGTCGAGCACTTTGTTGAGGGTAAACCAGTCGATTGGAGTTTTTATGTGCCAATTTTATTACAAGCAGTAACGTATCACTTTGAGTCCAAAGGCTAACAAACTGTTCAAGAGGGATTCGCAACGCGTGGCATTTTCACTATGCGTTGGTTTTAATGTTTAAGGTGGTATGCGGCGGCTTCGGTATTGCGTTGCTCACCCCTTAACAGGGCGTTAGGCATCAAGGAGGGTGAATGAATCGTCGAGAGAACAAATATCTCATAGCATCTTCAGCGAGTTGCTTTTTGGCAGCATTAGCTCATTTGGGATGTATTGTGTTTGGAGCTGACTGGTATCGAATATTCGGGGCTGGGGAAACGATGGCACAAATGGCAGAGCAAGGACTTTGGTACCCTACATTGGTCACGCTTACAATAGCAGCAATTTTGTGTTTCTGGGGCACGTTTGCCTTAGCGGGGGCGGGCGTAATAAAGAAACTTCCATTTACACGTTCCATTTTAGTAGTGACAACAGGTGTTTTTCTCCTGAGAGCATTTTCATTTCCAGCACTAATGCCAAGCTTTCCAGATAATTCCTTAACTTTTTGGTTGGTAAGTTCAGGTATCTGTTTGTTAATAGGTAGTTTGTTTGCAGTGGGTACAAAGCAAGAGTGGTCGAGGCTCACTCAGGCAAATGCCTAACAAACTGTTTAAGAGTGATTCACAACGCTTGGCATTTTTACTATGCGTTGGTTTAAGTGATTAAGGTGGTTTTCGGTGGCTCTTGTATAGCGTTGCTCACACCTTAACAGGGCGTTATATGGCTAATATAAGTACGCCTCAATTTATATGTGTTTAGTTTCATATCTGTACTCTAGATCACGATCATTTATTTCTTGTTTGCCTAGTATGTTTGTGTTGACAAACTAAAGGAGGGGCTGATGAGTAGAGAGTTAACGATGTATATTAGGAATGATTCTAGCTATGACTTAAAGAGTTACAATATTACTCATACTTGGAATGGACATAGTAACAACCTATCGGGTAGCAACTTAGCTAAAGGACACCGGTCGAATGGGCAGGCTATTACCTCAGGGTATAACGAGCACGACTGGTATACTGTTCAAGTAACCTTTGCTGATACGAAAGAATCAGTCAAGATGACAGATTTCTATTGTGATAGTTCCAAATCAGAAAAGAATGTAACGTTGTATATTCATGACAAGTATCTTGATTGTGCGTATTCTGAAAGTAAGTCTGATCCAGATAAGCATAGCTCGTCTTGTAACAAGAAACATTGGACATAGTGTATATATGGTTTAACCGATATTCGCCATATAACAAAGCATTTAAGAGTGATTCCCAACGCTTGGCATTTTCAGTTCAACGTTGGGTTTCGTGTTTACGGCGCAATGGTTTAGGTCAGGTTCTAGCGTTGCTCACACCTTAATGCGGCGTTAGCCATATTCAGTAGTTCGGAGAAAGTTTTTGTTAAAAAGTTTATATAAATATGCTTCACCACATCCACAGATTTTCGATAATCTGCTGATACGAGCAAGCCAAAGATATTCTTTGAATGATCCATTTGAGTTGCGTCCATCGAGTGGTAATGTTTTGGAGTCCTTATCAAACGTTGAAATCAATATCGGCTCTGGTTATAAGCCATCTTATGATGACTACGGCATTATATCGTTTACAGAGACTTATAATAATTTGTTAATGTGGGCTCATTACGCAAATGAGCACAAAGGGATTGTTATTGAATTTGATCTCACAAAGCTCAACTTCAATCGATATCAAAGCTATCCAGTTTTTGATAATAATGAAGAAGACGAAATGTTTGCGAGTGATAACCCAATCATCAAAGAACTAAATGAGGGACAAGTTCAAAGGGTTCTCTACAACCATAACCGCCCTAATGAACAAAAATATGAAAACATCCTTGAACATTTCTTAGTTAAAAGTGATGAGTGGATGTATGAAAAAGAGCACAGGGTTATCGTCCCTCTAATTACCGCAGAATGTATCATTATTAGGAAATCCTATCTGGAAGTAATAGATGCTGTATTGGAGCTAGACTACAACTATGTTGTCAATGATTTTGGAAATGGCATGGTTCTGGTTTCTTTTGATAGTGCATTGCGTGCTGAATCTGCAAAATACTATTATTCATCGGACTCGTTGGTAACGGACGAAGAGTTTTTCCAGTCATTCAAACTGGCATTCTTAGGGGAAATTCTTTCAACTTTATCAAAAGACCCATCAAGTATATTTCTCTATAAATTACCTGCAAGCTCAATCAAAAGAGTGTTTTTCGGTTGTCGAATGTCCGAAGTGGATAAAAAAGTCATAATGCGTAATATCGAGCGTAATGAGTTACTACAAGAAGTTTGTTTCACTGATGTCACAACAAGTCAGTCTCGGTTCGAGTTAGACTTCACAAAAAAATATGGCTAACAAAGCATTTAAGAGTGATTCGCAACGCTTGGCAGTTTCGCTTCGCTCAAGTATAGCCAAGCGCTGCTCACACCTTAATGCGGCGTTATTTCCGCAACGGATCTCTCAGGCTGTATGTACGTGGTTGTAGCCTAAGAGTGAAAGTGGCGGGGTAATAGGGTGGAAAAGCGGCGAAAAGGGCGAAAAGGGCGAATATTGG